>CAZAOJ010000005.1:0-15676 GCA_964486745.1 uncultured Arcobacteraceae bacterium | reverse complement strand
ATATATTAATATATGCCTTATTGGCTTGGTTAGTTTTGCAAGTGCTTCTAGTTTTACTCAAGAAAAAACTTGGAAGTTGGAAAATAGATTAAGTGGATATTTCCAAAAAGTAGATGTTGAAAATGGTACAAGTGATAAAGAGGGATTTTCTCAATCTCATGAGTTAGATATAAAATATCATGGACCCTTGGCAAATGGAAATGCTGGAATTCAAGCCAGAGCAAGAGCAACAAATGATGAAAGAGTTCAAAAAAATAATTCTCAATTATTATTTCTTAAAGGTTACTATACTACAAAATATTGGAATTTTGAAGCTGGAGATGTAGCTGCAAGTATGAATTCATATGTTTATGGTGGTTCTGTAAAAGGTCTTAAAATTGAGTATAAAGGCAATGAAAAAACTAAAAATTGGGATTATAAATTTATCACTGGTGTTAGAAAAGCCCAATGGAGAGAAACATATCAAACAATTGATAACGAAGTATTAGATACATATATAGCTGCTTTTGAGGCTAAATATACACACGAAAGAGCAAAAGTAGTTAAATTTAGTATTGCTACACTTAAAGATGATCTAACAAGTGGTGATAGTGCAACAGCACCTGGAAATAAAGGAACATCTGTAGGTATTGATGGTAAATGGAGATTTAATAAATATATCACTTTAAAAGGTAAAGGGGCAATTGCAAGAAGTACAGATGATCTTCGTGGAAATAAACCTATGAATAGTGAAAATGCCTTACAGTTAAGATTATTAACCAAACCTTTAAAAATGGTAAAAAGTAATTTTATGTATCAAAGAATCTCTACAAACTTTTTATCAGTTACAGGAAAAACAAAAGGTGACAATGAAAAATTAGAGAATACAACAACATGGAGAATCTCTAAACAGCTTCGAGCAAGATTGAGTTTAAAAACAAGCAGAGATAATCTAGATGGTTCTTTAGGCTCTACTCAAAGAACACATTATCAAGCACTTAATCTATCTTATAAACCTGAATTTATAAAAAGATCAAATATTGATTTTAAATTTACAAATAAAGATGTAGATGGAAGAGGTGTGAAAACCAATCAATATACTGCAGGAATTAATGCAAATGTAAGACAAAAAAATGGGTTTAGATATGGATTGGGATATGAGTATTTGCGTTTAAGTGACTCTATGAATAGAGCATCTTCTCATATTATAGATAATATAAAAGTAATTCTTGGATATAAACAAAAACTTGATACTGATTCATCATATAGGTTTACAGTCACACTTGATGCACAAAATGTTCGTCAACAAACTAACAATGAAGAGAAATATGGTTTTAAAGTTGATGCTGGATATAAATATGATAAAAGATTATCTATGGATTTGGCTTTTATATCTAGAAATATGTATAAAGATGATACAAATGATTCTACAAATAACACATATCAATTTAGAACAACATATAGACTTGATGATAAAGGGAAAAATGTGGTTAGATTGTTGCTTGAAAAACATGATTATGATATAGAAAATGATTCTGCAAACAGTTACAATGAACATATAGGGAAATTATCTTATGTAATGAATTTCTAATAATTAATTAGAATATATAAAGGGAGTTTTAATGATGAAAGCTTTACTAATACAGTTAATGGTTGCCATAACATTATTTGCTAATATACAAGTAGTAGATGATGTTGGTTTTGTAGATGATATAACTATCAATGGTAGAGAATTTGAATCATTAGAGCAGCAAACTATAGAGTTCTATCCAGAAGACCTTCAAAATGGAAAAGTTGTCATTCAAGGTCTTCTTGAATCTGAGGATAAAAAAACAAAACCAAGTGAACTTTATGTAGAGATATCTTTAGATGGTGGAGATACCTGGAGCCGAGCTAATGGACATCAAGAGTGGGAATTTGCTTTTACACCTAAAATTGCACATACTTATGAATTCTCTTTACGAATTACAAAGGGAAATATCAATAGTAGTACAGATGATGAATTTCAATTACCAAATCAAATTAATATATCCGGATTTATTGTATCTTTGGGTGATAATGTAACTTTATCAAATGGAAAAATTTCAGGTTCGGGAGTTATAAATATACCATGGTTGGAAAGTGCAGGAATAGATGCTAATTTAAATATTAGTTTTAATGATTTAGGTATAGAACAAGATAGAGTAATAAGTGGTTCTATTTCATATAATAGTGCTATAGACTTTTCATTGTCAGGAGTATCTTTTCATCTTGATTCTTTAACTTTTTCTCCAAATTTATCACAGCAAATGCTAAGTGGATATATAACATCAACTTCAAATTCAATAATCTCATCAATGGGGCAGTTGCCATTAGAAAATATAAAATTTAATAAAGATGGAATTGCAGGAGAACTAACCTATTCAAATGCCTATAGTATGAATATATGGCAAGAAAAAGGTGTAAAGCTTGACTTTAGAAGTATCACTTTAGCTTTTGTATTAAATATATATAGAGGTGTTAATTTATCGGTTAAAAATCTTGATGCTGATATAAATTTTGGTAGTTTACTCTCTTCTGCTAAACAAACACTAAGCATGGCAAGAGATGACTTAGGAAATCAAATAGATGGCATTTTTCAATGGGGTATTACAGCACGTAAACAGTTGATTAATGGGACAAATATCTATTTTTCTAATATGCTTGGACAAGTAGATTTAAATGATGTATTAAATCCAAAAATTATATTTAAAACAAAAGCAGATTTGAGCCAGTATGGAGATTTATTTAGTAATCTAAATAGTATAGATATAAATAATATTAAGATCTCAAAAGATGGACTAGAAGCAAGTGTAGAAGCAAATGTAGGCACTGTTGATATCTGGCAAGAAAAGGGTGTAAATTTAGAATTTACATCAAATCCAACAGTTGAATTTAGTATTAAAGCATCTGGATTTGATATTGGATTTAGTGGTGGAAGTATGCAGCTTAATTTTGGAACACTGTTAAATAACATTACAGCTGAAGTTAATTCAATAAAAAATAATGAATATACTTGGATAGTGACACAAGATGATGTGATGTTAAATAATCTTAAATTATCAAGTTTAAGTGGGAAATTAGATTTATCATCTTGGAGTAATCCTGAAATTACATTTAATGCCACAGCTGATATGTCAGCTTATGGTGGTTTATTTACTAAAGTAAAACAAGCTTCAATTTCAGATGCTACAATTTCAAAAAACGGTTTAAGTGCAACTTTGGCGATACTATTAGATAATTTAATGATCTGGGAAGATAAAGGAGTTAAACTTACATTCTCTCAAGATAGCAATCCAAGTGTGCATTTTTCTATAAGTTCTGGTGGGACAGTTGATTTTGGATTAGATAGTTTTGATGCAAGTTTGGATTTTGGAACACTTATTCCAAATACAGTAGCAAGTATTAATCAAATAGTACAAGATGGTGTAAATAGTTTATATCAAATTGGTTTTGATATGTCAAAAAATTTATATCTTATTGATGATAAAGTTAAACTTTTAACTATAGATGCAAAACTAGATTTAGCAGATCTTACAAATCCAAAAATAAATTTTAATTCAAGTGCAAAGATTAGTGGATATAGTGGTATATTATCACAAATAAATCAAATAGATATAACAAATGCCAAAATTTCAAAATCTGGATTTAGTGCAACAGCAAGTGTTGATTTGAAAAATATAGATATTTACAAAGAAAAAAATGTTGTTTTATCGTTTGATGAAAATCCAAGTGTAAGTATAAGTGTTGGTACAAAAGTAGAATTTAGTTTAAATGCAGGATCTGCAAAATTAAAATTTGGACAGCTTTTAGATGGTGCAATTGCACAATTAACTCCTATTCAAAATGCTGCAAATCAAGCTATAAATGGTATGTATAATTGGAGTATAAAAAGTAGTAAAAATATAATTAGCAGTGCAAAACTAAAATTAAGTGATATGAGGGGTAGTTTAAATCTAAAAAAATTAAATGATCCTAAAATTATATTTAGTGCAAATGCTGATTTAAGTCAATATGGTGGAACATTTGCAAAAATAAAATCTGCACAAGTAAGAAGAATAATCATATCAAGGGCTGGATTAAGTGGTGAGGCAACTTTAGATTTAGATGATATAGAAATATATAAAGATAAAAATGTAAAACTGCATTTTAATAAAAATCCTAAAATGGTATTTAGTGTCTCTTTAAATGGTTTTAAATTAGGTTTAGACAATTTAGATGCAAATATAGATTTTGGACAATTACTTGATGGAGCAATAGCCCAAATTAGAAGAGTTGGAGATGCTGCAGATGTTGGTGGTATAGTAGATAAATTTGAAGATACAAAAAATGAAGCACAAGCATTTATAAATCATGATTTTGAATATGCATGGAGTTTAAGTGGAAATTATCCTTTACTTGATAACTCAATTTCTCTTAGTGCTTTAAGTGGTAAAGTTAATTTTTCAGATTTTACAAATCCAAGTATTACTTTAAATGCAAATGCTGTATTTAATTCACAAGAATATCCAATTTTTAAATTTGTAAATTCTGTAGGTCTTGAAAATGCTGTTATTTCAAAATCAGGATTTGAAGGTAATCTTAGTGTTGGATTGGATTCACTTGTAATTTGGCAAGATAAAAATGTAAAATTAAATTTTGACAAATCAACACCTCCAGTTTTTAGTTTGGCTATTAATAGTGGAGGATTAAAATTAGGGATAGAACAAATCTCTGGTGAGATTGATTTTGGTACACTTATTAGTGATGCTAAAGCTGTAGTGTCTACTGTATCTAAAGGTGTATTATCTTGGGGATTTACAAATGCTAAGCAATTAGCAAATACTTCTATTGCTTTAAAGCAATTAAGTGGATTAATCGATTTAAAAGATTTATCAAATCCTACTATACAGCTGCAAGGAAAAGTAAATTTAAGTTCTTATTTTACATGGTTTGAGAATCTAGGAGATATAGATTTACAAAATGCAATTGTATCAAAAGATGGATTTAGTGCTGAAGTTTCTGCACAGTTACAAGATATAACTATATGGAGCCAAAAGCAGGTAAAAATCTTATTTGCAAATGGCACTACTCCTACATTTGCTCTTGGAGTTAATCGTGATGGGGTAAATGTTGGAGTAAGCAATATAAATGCAAGTTTGGATTTTGGTACACTTATATCTACTCATACTGTTGTAAATTTACAAGCATTGCAATCTACTGCACAAAATAGAGCAAATCAAATATTAAATAGTGCAACAAAAACAGTATCTAGTGTAAGATCATCATTTCAAACTGCTCAATCACAATTTCAAGATATTAGGTCAAACTTAGCAAAATCAGTTTCTAATACCTCATCAAATATAGCAAATAAAGTTCAAGAAACAGTAAGTGTTGAAGAAGCAAAAGGTATATATACTTGGTCACTTATAGGAACTTATCCATTTACTGATAGTAATGGTGTGGTAAATGTATCTCAAATTGGAGGAAAAGTAAATTTAAAGAATTTAAGTAGTCCAATTGTGAGTTTTGATGCAACTGGAGATTTCTCAAACTATACGCTCCCTGGAAATGTAACAGTAAATAGTGTGAAAATTGATGATGCAACAATATCAAGTAGTGGAATTGATTGGAATATAGCATTTAGTGGATTGGGTGCACAGTATGTTATATATGATCTTGGTGAACCAACTGTAGATGGAACAGAAGATGAAGCAGATGTAAGAATAGTATTAAGTAATATGGATGGAAATGCTAGTAATGGTGGAGTTGAAATAGGATCTGCTTCAGGATATTTAGCATTTGGAGATTTATTTGAAACAAGAGTTGAGCCTATACAATTAACTTATGAGAGTTCGGGAGTATATGGATTTAGTACCACTCAAGTATTTACATATACAAATGGTGATAATACAATTACTTTTAATGGACTTGGAGGAAAAGTTCAAAAAGTTGGATCTAGATATAAAGTAGTTATAAACTCTGGAGATATTGTACTGCAAACTGCATTGATGAATACTTCATCTGGTGAAGGGATGAGCGTAACATTTTCTGAACTTGAAGTTTCTCAAGATGGATTTAAAGGGACTATTGTAGCTTCTTGGGGAACAAATGGTTATAACTTTGATATGATCAATGGAAAAGTAACTCTAAATTTATCTGCTCTTGGTGTGCATATAGATACTTCAACATCTCCAAAGATAAGTTTATCTAGGTTTGATGGATATATTGACCTTTCAAGTATATTTGATACGCCAACAGGAGAAGCTGCAAAAGCTGCCTTATCTTTACTTAATTCAAATATAAATTGGAGTTTTGATACAGATTTAAATATAAATGAAAACTTTTTATTTAAAGGGATAAGTGGAAATATAAATTTTTCAGATATTGATGCTTTAAGTGTCGGATTTGGTGGAACTTTTGGATATAAAGGTTGGAATGATGTTTCACTAACATTAAATAATTTTAATATTAATAGAACAGGACTTAATGGTTCAATTATTTTAAATGGAAATATTGAGAATATAGCAGGAGTTGATAATCTTGATGTTACAAAATTTAGTGTGACTTTTGCAGGGTTAAATAGTATCTTGGGAAGTATTGGTATGGATTATAAAGATTCATCATTTTTAGGATCTTCTAATTTGGATTTGGGATTTGATGCAACAGTAGGATTAAATGGAATCGAACAGTTTGCTATAAGAGGAGAACTGCCAAATATAGATATTAATAATTTTGCAAAAATGAACTTTACAGGAGTAAAAGTATCTCCTAATTTATCTAATTTCTGGGTTGAATTATCTGGAAATTTACAACCTAGTCATGATATGTTAGAATCTTTACAAAGTGTAGAGTTTGAAGGGCTTAAAATATCAAAAACAGGTATTAGAGTATCAAGTATTGGAGCTCAAATTGATGTAAGTGGAGCAAGTACTGATCTTGGTGGGTTAACATTAAGTTTAGAAGAGCTAGGTTTAGGTTATAAACGAAAAAATAATAAAGACCTTTTATATTTTAAAGTTACGGGAGAGCTTGGTCTTGAAATTGCACAAGCAGGAGCAGGTGTAACTGTATATAGTGATGGAACATACAGTGTTGATCAAATCTCTTTAGATGTAACGCAACCAGCATTATCTATGTCAGGTACTTTAACTTGGTATGAAAATGACACTATCTATGGAAATGGATTTTCAGCAACTGGATTACATCTTGGTATTGCAAATATGTTTGATATAGATGGCGAATTTAAAATAGGAAATGTAAATTCAAAAATGTACTGGATGGCATATGCTATGGTTACTTTAAGTGGGTCAGGGATTCCTCTTACTCCATTGCCTTTATCTATTTATGGATTTGGTGGTGGTGCTGCTTATGGTATGAATGCTATTGTTGAAGATAACAATACGACATTTGTTCCAAATGGAAGAAAAAATATAGTTGTATCTGCTGGTATGAAACTTGGGACAAATGATACAGGATATACATGGCATGGTATTTTTAAATTAAATGTAGATTTAAGTAATGGAAATACAACATTAGTAGGGGAATCATCAATTTTATGTAATTTAAATAAAATTGATCCAGATAAATATATTGGTGGTTCTGTTGTATTTACTACCTCACCATTTTCATTGGATTTAAATGGTGAAGTAAATGTTAAGTATAGTGTAAGTGGATTAGATTCCCCATTAGCAGAATTTTATGGAGCAAGTCAAATTTATTATAGTAGTTCTAAAAAGTTTGTACATCTTGGAACTAAAGAGAATAAAATAACTGCAAAAGCTTTTGGAATTTCTGCTCAATCATATTTAATGATAGATGCAGATCAATTTGCTATGGGTACAGCATTTTATTCAGAAAACAAATGGAATGGTGAAATTTGTGGTGGATGTTGTGGAGTGGAAGGCTGTGTAGATAGTGGTTTTGGTATAGGATATAAATCAGATATTGGATATGATGCAGTTGTAGGATATGGACGAAATATATTTATTGATTTATCAGGGCATTTTAATATTGATATAGAAGGGAGAGTATTTTTTACATGGTTTGAAATTGCTTCATTTAATTCAGATATTAGATTTAGAACACCAAATCCAACTTTTTTCAGTATATATTTAAGTGCAGGATGTTGTGGAGGTTCTGTCTCTCATACATTTTATGTAATTGGAGATAGTGATGATGCAAGTAGTGCTTCTACAAGTTCATTGGAATTGTTAAAAGATATATATCCAATGCAAAGTACAGATGTATCTCTTCTTCCTTATGTAAAAGTTGAAACTGTATTTAGAAATGATGGAGAGAGTTTTAAAATAGGAGATGATGATTATACTATAGAAGTATCAAATGTAAAACTTATAAAAATGCTAAATGGAAGTAGTACTATAGAGGTGTCTTCAAGAGTTTCACAGTTTAATCCCAAAACAAAAGCTTTAATTCCTGCAAATAGATTAAGTCCAAATACTAGGTATAAAATAAAAGCAACTATAAAATTAAAAAAAGGAAATAGTGTTAAAAAAACTCAATATATTGATAAAGAGTTTAGAACTACCTCAGATGATTTTATAAAATGGTCAAGAATGATGGAGAAAATTACACCAGAGAAAAACGCACAAGATGTAGCTGCTGGGTCTAGTGTAATTGTATACTATTCACCAATTTTAGGTACGAATTGGTCTATGGCATATGGTTTTGATATAAAAATATATGATATTACAAAAAAAGAGGTAGAAGGCTCTTGGAGAAAAACTACATATACGACTAATTCTCAACAAGCACTTAAAAAAATATTTATACCAACCAAACCATTAAAAGTTTATCATTTTTGTAAAAATTTAGTAACAGGAGAGATAAAAGAAACTTTTAAAAGAGAGGATGGAAAATATTTAAATCCTTTTAAAAATTTTACGGTGGATGGTGAAATAAATAGTGATACACACAGTTTAGATACAACAAATACTGTGACAAATGCAAGAGATGGGATATCTGCAAATATATATACACAAGGATTAAGTTTAGGTACGAGTGAGCAAGTAAATGATAGATTTGCGTATTATACAGAAGATACATATACTATAAAAGTGCATAATACTCAAAAAAATAGAGTTGACTATATATCATCATTTAAAGTTGCGGATTCATCTGCTCAATCTTTGCAGCAAGTTTCATTGGTGCAAAACTTATCTTCAATACAGCCTAAGGTTACTGTAAATAGAACACAATCTTATAAAGAGGGAAGTTCTTCACAAAGAAGACTTCTTTGGATGGGATATGAAGCTAGAGCAAAAGCAGGAAATTTTCCTGTTTGTATTGCTGATACGGCAGCAGCTCAATATTCTTCTCATGATATAGAGCGTACATGTGATACTTGTGGAAATTGTCAAGAGGCACTGAATAATGCTTTACAACGATATAAAACAACATCTCCAAAAATAGATTCTATTTATTTAAATAGTGGTATATCAAGAAGTGATTATCCAAATATTTTACCAGTAATAGAAATTGTATTTGAAAGTGTAAGTAATCCATCAGATACAAGAGTATTTAAATATAATTTAGTGCAATCTTATCCATCATTGCAAAGAAATCAGTTACCATTATTTACGGCTCATTTACAAGGTACAGAAAAGATAAAAAGTGCTACAGTTAAGTATTATATCTCTATTCAAAGAGGAATATATTCTCAAGTATTTTTAGATAGAATTGAAAATGGTGATATAGAGCCTATTGCAACAAAAGATATTGAGATTATTGATGATGGGTTTACAGATATAGAATCCATTGTAGATGATGAAACAGTAAGTGAAGTTGTAGTAACAGGGGCATCAAGCCAGACTACAGGTACAGTAGGAACACAAGAACATAATTTTGATGGAGCAATAGCATGGTAAGAATATTAAGTATATTAGTAATAATTGGACTTAGTTGTTTTGCAGTAAATAAAGATAATATGAATTTAAAAATCATGGCAAAATATGATGGACAAAATGTACTTTTAAAGTGGGTTCCTCCATATATCTCAAATAATTATAAGTATAAGATTTATAGGTCTAGTGAAAAATCGGAAAAACAATTAATTCAGAAACAAACAAAAAAAACATATGAATATGTTAAAAATAATGTTTCAAAAGAATTGGCTCGTGTAGTTTATCCTTATAAGAATGCAAAGAATTTATCAGATAAACTTAAAATAACTTTGAGTTTACAAAATGCTCAAGCTATGAGATCTGGAATTATTTTAAGAAATAATGATTTAGCAAAGGCTCTTGGAGTGTATTTTATTGATTCTAGTGTAAGGATGAAAAAAAAGTATACTTATACTATAGAAGTTTATGAAAAAGATAAACTTATAGCTTCAAATAGTCTGAATATTAGTACCTTTAAAGAATTAAAACCAAAAACTATTACAAATTTACAAATGATCAATGGAAAAGATTTTATTGCATTAAAATGGGATTTAGGATCTGCTTTTAATAGTTATAATATATATAGAAAGCTTATTAACTCCTCTCAATATATAAAAATAAATAAAGGATATATTAATTTTCAAAAGAACTCGGCATATTATTTTAAAGATAGAGATGTCGAACCAAATAAAATGTATCAATATGTTGTAACAAGTGTGGATCCATTTGATTATGAGGGAGAATATTGCTTACCTGTTACTGGTTATTTAAAAATAAAAGAACAAAGTAATCCCATAAAAAATATTAATACAGTAGCTACAAATCAATATATAAAACTTATTTGGGATGAGGTAAATGGTAAAAATATTTTTTATAATGTATATAGAAGTGTAGAATTAACTGCAGGGTATAAAAAACTAAATAAAAAGCCATTAACTAAAAGTATCTATATAGATGAGAATTTCTTATTAAATAGAAACTATTACTATTATATAACAGTAGTAAAAGATAAAAAAGAGTCAAAACCATCTATAAAAAAACTTGTTTCTGTACGAGATGTTACGCCACCAGTGACTCCTAAGAATTTTAAAATAGTAACAAAACCTGGTAAATTTGTGATGAGTTGGGATAGTGTAAAACAAAAAGATCTTTTAGGATACAGGGTTTATAGAACAATGGATGATAATAATGCACAGTGGGAGATGATTAATAAAGAGATTATAAAAGAGACTACATTTGTACATAATGTTCCAAAAACATTAAGTAGAAATTTTTATTTTTATAAAATTACAGCTGTAGATAAAAACTTTAATGAGAGTAGTCCTTCCAAAATTATTAAAATAAAATTACCAGATGTTACTCCTCCTGATGCTGTTGTTATTACAGATTATAAAGTATATAAGAATAGATTGATTTTAGAGTGGAAAAATGTAATAGTGCCTGATTTAAGTCACTATAATGTATATACCCAAATTGGTAAGAAATTGGTAAAGCTAAATAAAAAACCATTGGTTTTTACAAAATTTGAATATATCTTGCCAAAAAATTTACAAGGGCAAAAAAAATATATGGTAACAGCAGTTGATAAAACTGGAAATGAATCATCAAAAGATAGTTTTATAATTGTAAATCATTTAGATTTAATAGCACCAAAAATAGAAAATATAAAATATGATATACAAAAAAATCAAGTAAAAATATCATTTGATGTAAAAGATTCAGATTATAATGGGTTTGAGATATTTAGAAGTAGTGGTAAAAATATGAAATATTATAATATCTCTACATTTCAAAGAGGTATGAGTTATATTGATAAAAAACTAGATATAAAAAGAGTATATTTTTATCAAATAAGAGTATATGATAAAGCTGGTAATGTTAGGATTAGTGATACCAAGGAAATAAAATGGCAAAAGTAAATTATACAAAGGCATTAAAAAAAGAGTATGAAGATTTATTTAAAAATTGTGAAATAAAAAGTTCAAAATTTGATGAGGTTGATGATTTATGTACAAATATTTTAAATAATAAGTTAAGATATGAAAATGTGGTGGCAGATTTAAAAATACCTTGGTATGTTGTTGCTGTTATTCATAATATGGAGAGTTCCCAAAAATTTGATAGACACTTACATAATGGTGATTCTTTGGAATATAGAACTACACACATCCCTGCAAATAGACCAGCAAATGGCACTCCTCCTTTTACTTGGGAGCAAAGTGCAAAAGATGCACTAAAGTATAGAAAACTTCATAAAATAGATAATTGGGATTTAACAAGAACTCTTTATGAGATAGAAGGATATAATGGATGGGGTTATAGACTTTATCATCCTCATGTATTAAGTCCATATTTATGGTCATATAGCAATAACTATATAAGTGGTAAATATATAGCAGATGGTACTTGGTCAAATAGTGCAAAATCAAGACAATGTGGAGCAGCTATTTTACTAAGAAGATTGGAAGAGCTAGGCGAGATAAGTTTTGAAAAATCTATAGATAAGCCAATATTTGTATATGCTACAGGCGTAGTACTATATGGGGAAGATTTACAAAGGTTTGTTAATAAATTTGATGGTATTAGTGTAAGAGTTGATGGCTGGCCTGGTCAAAAAACATCAGATGCAGTAAAAAAACTATTTGGGTTTTATTTAAAAGGAGATCCTAGAGTATGAAAAAAATTATATTAATTGTAACTATTATCTCTATAATTTTTACAGGTTGTGCAAATGAACAACCCTCTACTAGTAAAAGTGTTGTAAATCAAAAAAAATCTATTAAAAAAAATAGTATTGATAGTTTTAAATCAAATAGTATTAAAAATAAAGATTTTGAAATAATAAATCAAGATGGTATTTTAAAAATAAGAGATAAGAATAAGGAGTATATTCTAACTGCTAGAGGATTAGACTATAATCCTCATCTTAGTAATGATAAAAAAGTATTAGTTGTAGATACACTACTTATGTCAAATCTTCAAACTATAAAAATATTTATTAAAAAAGATAATAAGTTTAAAAAATCTAATAAACATGTATCAAAAAGACTATGGGAAAGATATTTAAAAAATAAATCATACACTATAAAAGATGTGCAATATCCAAAATTGCAATTTAGAGATTGGGTTGATAATGATACTTTTGAAGTGGAATTATCTGGTGAAGTTAATGGGAAAGTTATAAAAGATATACTAAGATATGATGTAAGGTAAGTTTAATTAATATTACAAGGAGTAAATTATGAGAACAGTTACTTTAAAAGACAATTCAACACAAAAAGAATTAGAATTTTCAATATATGAATCTACACTTGGAAATGATGTAATAGATATATCAAAACTATCTAGTGAGTTTGGATTATTTACTTATGATAATGGCTTTGGTATGACAGCAGGGTGTACATCAGATATCACTTTTATAGATGGTGCAAAAGGTGAACTTTTGTATCGTGGATATCCTATAGAATATTTAGCAAAAAATCATAACTATTTAGAGGTGTGTTATTTGCTTCTTCATGGTGAACTTCCAAATACAGACCAATTTAAAACTTTTGAAGATGGTATGAGAATCAAAAGATATCCAAATGAGGGTATAAAAAATATATTTAATGCCTTCCCTGACAATGCTCACCCTATGGCTGTTTTATCTTCAGCAGTTTCAGCACTAAGTGCATTTCATCATCAGCACTTATATATTAAAACTCATGAAGAGTATATGGAGATGGCTATGAGATTAATAGCCAAAATGCCAACATTGGCAGCATATACTTATAGAACTCGTATGGGTTATCCAATGATGCAACCAGATATGGATAGATATTTTACTGAAAACTTTTTATATATGATGAGAGCATTTCCTGGTGGAAAAGTAGATATAAAACAAATTGAAGTAGATGCTTTAGATGCTATATTTACACTTCATGCAGATCATGAACAAAATGCTTCAACATCAACTGTAAGACTTGTAGCTTCAACAGGAGCACATCCTTATGGAGCTATAACTGCAGGGATTAATGCTTTATGGGGAAGAGCTCATGGTGGAGCAAATGAATCAGTTATAACACAATTAGAACTCATTGGTGATGTATCAAATGTAGATAAATATATAGCAAAAGCAAAAGACCCAAATGATCCTTTTAAATTGATGGGATTTGGACATAGAGTGTATAAAAATTTTGATCCAAGAGCTAAAGTTTTAAAAGGGCTAAGGGATTCTTTACAAGAGGAATTAGGTATTAATTCAAAACTTATAGAAGTAGCAAATAAAGTTGAAGAGATAGCTTTAAGCGATGAATACTTTGTAAGTAGAAATTTGTATCCAAATATAGATTTTTATTCTGGAACTATTCTTTCTGCATTACAAATTCCAAGTTCAATGTTTACACCTATTTTTGTAATAGGAAGAACAGTTGGCTGGATAACTCAATGGATAGAGCAAGTCACTGATCCAAAAAGTAAAATAGTAAGACCACGACAAAGATATGTAGGACCTAAAAGTAGAATTTAGTAACCA
Organism: uncultured Arcobacteraceae bacterium; assembly: GCA_964486745.1. Taxonomy (GTDB): domain Bacteria; phylum Campylobacterota; class Campylobacteria; order Campylobacterales; family Arcobacteraceae; genus JAYEFX01. The sequence continues at coordinate 1,285 of CAZAOJ010000005.1, read as the reverse complement.
TTCTTTTTATTGATAGTATTTTGTAGTGGATACCTATTTGTAGTGTTGTAGTAGTTTGTAATTATTTGAGATGCAACACTATATGGGTTGGTAATACTTGCTATATGTGGTGTTATGAATATTTTATTATGATTCCAAAATGGATGATTCTTTTCTAAAGGTTCCTGCTCAAATACATCTAAAAATGCCCCTGCTAAGTGGTTATTATTAAGATTATTAATTAAATCATTTTCTACTACTTGTTCCCCTCTACCCACATTTATAAAATAACTTCCTTTTTTCATAGATTTAAAAAATTTGTTATTGAAAATATATTTTGTTTTTGAGGTTAGTGGTAAAATAGATATAAGAATATCAATATCATCCAAAAAATCTTCTATTAAATCATCATTACAATAGGTTTTTATATTTGGTATATCTTTTTTGGAGTTTGAGTACCCCTTTATTTTAAATCCTATTTGTTCAAACTTAATTGCTATATCTTTTCCTATACTTCCTAATCCCATAATACCAATAGTAGTATTTTTAAAATTATTTGGTATGTATTCTTTCCATATTTTTTTATTTTGCAATTCATTATATTTGTTGAATTGCATAGTATAGTATGTAACTGCACCTAAACAATATTCCCACATATTTTGTGTAAGATTTTTATCAACTAGTTTTACAATATTTATATAATCTTTGATTGTAGGATCTTTTAAAATATGATTAACTCCTGCACCAATAGAACATATAGTTTTTAAATTTTTAAATTCACTAAAAAAACCTTGTGGGAATGGCCAAGTAAGAGCAAATATAATATCATCAATATTACCAATATTGGGATAGATTCTTATATCAATATTTTTATCCTCTTTTTTTAGTGCATCTACCCAATTTGTAATATCTCTATTATTGGCATAAATAAGTATTGCCATTAGATTTGTTTTCGTTTGTAAAAAAATAAAAACAGTGAAGATAAAATAATAGCTGCAATAGTTCTAATAGCTATTACCATAGTAAAATCAGCTCCAAAAATTACAAATAGTAAAGTATCTTCTATAATAGCATGACATATCATCAAAAATGTACCTATATAAAATAGATCTTCTTTACTAATAGAGCCACTTTTTGCTTCATTTATAAGAATTCCTGCTCCATAAGTGATACCTAAAAATATCCCTACAACTATAGAGAATCCTTTACTTACATTTTTTGCACTTTGTTGTATAAATTTTCTTGTTTTTATAAAATCCATTATAAATATAAGTATAGTAATAAGTAATATAATTTTAATACTTAG
>CAZAOJ010000004.1:0-62981 GCA_964486745.1 uncultured Arcobacteraceae bacterium | reverse complement strand
TCTATTGTTGCTGGTGGCTTAGAAGAGATATCGTATACTACTCTATTTATTCCATCAACTTCATTTATTATTCTTCTACTTATTGTTTCAAGAATATCATGTGGTATGTGTGCAAATGTTGCAGTCATACCATCAGTTGCTTCAACAATTCTTACACATACAGTATTGTCATAAGTTCTATTATCACCCATAACACCAACTGATTTTACATTTAGAAGCACTGCAAATGCTTGCCAAGTTTTATCATAATATCCTGTTGAGTGTAACACTTCAAGCATAATAACATCAGCTTTTCTTAATAGTTCTAAATCTGGTTTATTAACATCACCCATTATTCTAATAGCAAGTCCAGGACCAGGAAAAGGATGTCGTCCAATCATATCTTTTGGAAGACCAAGTTCAAGTCCAAGAAGTCTAACTTCATCTTTAAATATCTCTCTTAAAGGTTCAATTAATTCAAAAGTCATCCAATCAGGCAACCCTCCAACATTATGGTGTGATTTAATAGTCTTACTAGGACCTTTTACACTAACAGATTCAATAACATCTGTATAAAGTGTACCTTGCGCTAAGAACTCTATACCATCATGCTTTTTTGCTTCTTTATCAAATACCTCTATAAAAGTTTCACCAATTATTTTTCTTTTTGTTTCAGGATCAGTTACACCTTCAAGCTTAGATAAAAATTCTTCCCTAGCATCAACAGTAATAAGATTAATCCCTCTTGTTTTAAACATAGCTTCAACTTGTTCTCGCTCATTTGCTCTTAAAAGTCCATTATCAACAAATACAGGAATAACTTGATCACCTATTGCTTCAGCTAAAAGTGTAGCTACAACCGAGCTATCAACTCCACCACTTACGCCACATAATACTTTTTTATCACCAACTTGCTCTTGTATCTTTTTAATTTGTTCTTTTGCAAATCCACCCATATTCCACGTAGACTCACAATCACAAATATATTTTGCAAAATTTTTAAGAAGTTTTGAACCTTCAACAGAATGATAAACTTCTGGATGAAATTGAAAAGCATAAATATTTTTTTCCAAATTTGCGATAGCTGCATATGGTGAATTTTCACTAATACCAATTTTTTCAAAACCTTCAGGGATATTTTCTACTCTATCCCCATGACTCATCCATACAATTTGACCATCAGTTGTATTTTTAAAAATTGGATTATCTTTTACAAAATTTAATTTTGCTTTCCCATATTCATGATGATCTGCAGGTATTACTGAACCACCAAAATGTTGAGATATAAGTTGCATACCATAACAAATACCTAAAATTGGTAATCCTAATTCAAATATTTGTTCATCTGGATGATAAGAGTCCTCAGCATACACTGAAGCTGGACCCCCACTTAAAATAATACCTTTAGGTGTTCTAGCTTTAATATTCTCAATTGATTCACTATAAGGAACAATTTCACTATAAACTCCACTTTCTCTTAACTTTCTAGCAATAATTTGCGTATATTGTGATCCAAAATCCAACACTACAATTGGCACATGCTTCATATATGATTTCCTTTTTAAATTATATCTTAAGATTGTATCTAAATAAATGTAATAACTTAGTTAAGTAATAAAATTATACATAAAAAAAGGGGAGGTTTTAATACCTCCCCTTTTTTAGTTAGATGATTAAATATTATGCACCAATACCCATCATCTCAAATTGAAGATACCAAATTGCTATAGATACAATATAACCTATAAGAATAGTCCAAGCAAATTTCATATGAGCTCCAAATGTATAAATACCTGGTAGTTTACCCATAACTCCAACACCAGCAGCTGAACCAAATGAAATTAAACTTCCACCAACACCAGCAGTCATAGTTACAAGCATCCATTGCGCATGCTCCATATGTGGTGATGCTTTTAATACCGCACTCATTACTGGTACATTATCTACAATAGCAGATAAAAATCCAACCCCAATATTAGAAACTGTTGGTCCAAGAACTGATGGATCATATACATGAGATGCTAATGCTAACCATCCTAGAAAGTATAAAGCACCAACTGAAGCTAAAATACCAAAGAAAAACATTAGTGTATTATTTTCAATTTTTGCCATTGCACCAAATACATTAAAATCAGTATGATGTACTTTTTTAAGTCTATATGCATACATTTTAAGTAGTGCTAAACCAAACATCATACCCCACATAGCTGGAAGATGTAAAAACTGATGTCCTAAAACTGCACAAACAATTGTAAATATACCAAGACCTATTACAGTTTCAGCACCTTTACTCATCTCTGGTTTTGTTTCACTTGCTGCATCAAAGTGTGGTTTTGTTGTAGGAACTGTTAAACTTAATAAATAAGCAGTTACAAAATACCCTATAAATGAAGCAGGGAATAAAAATAAGAAGTCTGTAAAGCTACCTTTTCCTGCAGTCCATGCCATAAGCGTTGTAATATCACCAAATGGACTCCAAGCCCCACCAGCATTAGCTGCAACAACAATATTAATAGCACCTGGTACTAAGAAGTTTTTATTCTCTTTTTCTATTGTAATTAATACAGTTGATAAAATAAGTGCAGTTGTAAGGTTATCTGCTACTGGAGAGATAAAGAATGCTAAAATACCTGTTAACCAATAAAGTTTTTTATATGTATAACCTTTTGATACAAGATTGTACTTTAATCTATCAAATACCCCCATATGAATCATAGATTCAATATATGTCATAGCAACAAATAAGAAAAAGAAGATCTCCGCAATCTCTAATATTAAATGTTTTACCTCATTGTGAACAAGATTCATATCCATACCATGCATAGCATAATAAGTACCTATAAGGAAAAATAAAAATGTACCACTTAGAAGTGCTGGTTTTGCTTTATCTATATGGTATTTCTCCTCCATAGCTACAAAATAGTAACCAATAATAAAAATAATAAGTGATGCTATACCAACCCAAGTCATTGTAAGATCTGGATTTGTAGCAGCAGCTTCATGAGCCGCTGTTGCGTTTGCACTTAAAAAAGAAGCACTCATACCAAGTGCCATAAGTTTTTTTAACATATTTTCTCCCTTAATTTAATTCTGTTTAAAATGAGCTCCAATAGAGCCTTTTCTTTTTATAGCAGATTCTAGAATAGATTTTGCCGTAAGTAACCTTAAAAATAACAATCTACCAACATCCTCTTCCAAGAAGTTTTCAACCTCCTCTAAAGCATCTATTAAATCCTGCTCAACCCTCACAATACCAGCACATCTCCACATCAATGTTCTAAGCTCATTTTTAATAGCTTTATCACCTGGTTTTTGAAGTAAATATACTTTATGTCGTATTTTATAATTATTTATATCTATTTTAAAATTTTCTTTTAATGCATGTTTAACTGCTAATTTTGAAAATACTAAGCCCTCAAGAAGAGAATTAGAAGCTAGTCTATTTGCACCATGCACTCCAGTACAAGCAACTTCACCTACTGCATAAAGATTTTTAAAACCTTTTACCATACCATTTAAATCTGTAGGTATTCCACCCATACTATAATGAAATGCTGGTGATATTGGTACTCTTTCAAAAGGTAATTCAAAACCAAACTCTTTAAGATTTGAATAGATATTTGGAAATCGTTTTTTAAATACATTTTTTTCAAAATTTTTAAATGAAAGATATATTTGAGACCCTGTTTTATTGTGATGATCAAAAATAGCACGACTTACTACATCTCTTGGAGCTAATTCTCCATCTTTATGATAATCAAATAAAAATCTTTCCCCATCTTCATTTTCGATCTCTGCACCCTCACCTCTTAAAGCTTCACTTAGAAGTGGTTTTCTTGCCATTGTGGTATCTACAAAAACTGTAGGATGAAATTGCATCATCTCCATATCTTTTAGTTCTATCCCTTTTTCAAGACAAATACCTTGCAAATCTCCTGCTATTGTAGTTGAATTAGTATGATATCTGTAAATTGATCCAACTCCACCACTTGCTATAATAGTATTGTGAGCATATACTCTTCTTATTTTTTCGCCAGTTCGTATTTGTACACCATAACAGATATCATCTTGAATAAACAGATCAACTACTATTGAATCTGTTACAACTTCATGTGGACATACTTGCAATAAAAACATATGTAACATTCGCCCAGTTGCATCACCATCTGCATGCAAAATTCTACTTCTACTATGCGCAGCTTCTTTTGTAAAAGCTAACTCACCAGCTTCATTTTTATCAAATTCAAATCCACCATCAATTAAATCTTTAATTGCTTCAGTTGAATGTTCACTTAAAGTTTTAACTGCTTGAATATCATTTAATTCAACTCCAGCATTTAGAGTATCTTTGATATGATAAGGAATATCCTCTTTATCAACAGCAGTTGCAACTCCACCTTGTGCCCAAAAAGTATTACACTCCCATGGAGACTGCTTACATACAAGTAAAACTTTTTTATCTTTTGGTATATATCTAGCTGCATTAAGTCCAGCTACACCTGTACCTATTATTATATAATCATATATTTCCATTTGTCTGCTCTATTTATTTAAATTTTGAGTTTTTGTATCATCTACATAAATTGGATTGTCTTTATATCCACATCCATTAAAAGATAATATAAATAATGCTATAATCACACCATGAAAAATATTCAAACTATTCTTAGTCATATTAAATTTAGTCCTGAGTTTAAAAAAATTAATACACAGCAAAGTTTAACACTTCTTATAAATTCGCTACCGCAACATTTAAAAAATGGTGTAAAATTTGCATATACAAAAAATATGATACTATTTTTTGTGCTTAAACATCCCGTATTTAAGAATGAATTTAAGAATAACATTTCATTGATAAAAGCACTATTAAAAGATCTGAAAATTGCAAATATTGAAAAAATAGATTTTTTTGTAACTCATACTATAGAAAAAAGAAAACAAAAACAAAAAATAATCTATCAAACATATGATGAAAGGTCTTATGGTATTTTTCAAAATAATATCAAAGATGAAAAATTACATAATAAATTTGAAAAAATAAGAAAACTAATTAAGGAACAACAAAAATGAAACAAAAATTTGAAAATGATTTAGAAACGCTTTATGATTATATAGGAGAACAAAAAACAAATATAAATAAATTATACGAATATTTAGAAAACAATGAGATATCTAAGCTTGATATAATAGATCAGTTTGCTAGTCAATTAAATATAAAAAATATAACAAATGATATTAGACTTGCTTTAATTACAAGATTGGTAAGTTTAAGAGATGATTCTTTAGTACAAGTTTTAAAAAAATTAGAAAAATCAGAAGATGAGATTATATCACTTCAAGAAATTGCATATCAATTTGTAAAAAATTATTGGCATAATATTCATAAAAATACTATAGATTATATAAAACAAAATAATCTTTTAACACCATTTTATCAAGAGGTATTTGCTGGAGTTTATAATGTTGGAATTGCCATGAGTTCTTGGCAAACTTCTTGGACAAAATTTATTATAAATGGAGTTAATAAACAACTATTACAAATGCATAATAATGATGAGAAAAAAGTATTTGAATTTTTAGAAAAAAACTCTTTATATGATTTAGGACATAATAGAGAAATTGCTGATAGATGCTATAGTGTACTTATACAAAAAGATGGCAAATTTGAATCACAAGCATATATAAAAGCTTTTAAAAAAGAGGTAACTGCAGTAGTTGATGCTTTAGAAAATTTTGCAGATAATCTAATTGAATTAGATGATGAAGTGTATAATCAAAAATGGGAATATATCTTATATATTCAGTCACTTGTAAAGGCGTTTAGTAATGATAAGCCTAATACACTTGTACAATCTTGGGCAGATGTAGATGAGGCTTGGATGAGTATAACTACACCAATTCAAATAGGCCATCCACTTGAGTATTATGAGGATCATTTTAGAAAAGCTGTAGCTCTTGAATGGGATATAAGACTTACCAGCCCTAAAGCAGTAAAATCAAATACAAGAGCAACAAAACTAGAAAATATGTTTGAGAACATATATAGTAAATTAGAGCAAAAAAAGAGTTATAAAGATATAGTAATTTTCTCAAAAAAATCACTTACAAAAGTACAATTATATTTAGGACGTCCAGCACTATTTTTTGGTGCAGAATTAAATGGTCTTTTTTCAGCCCAAGTTGTACCAAATGACGAAGTAGTATCCAAAAAATATGGTAAAAAAATATTTGCTTTTTCTGATGAAATTTTACAAGCACAAAGAGCAAAACCATTTTTAAAACTAAGTCGTGAAATTTTAGGTCAAGAGTTTTTAACACAAGAGAGAAACTTTTTATTTAAACAAACACAAAAATGGCATCAAGTATATGATATCACTACTATTGGGCATGAATATGGTCATATTTTATGGTGTGATGATATAACTGAATCAGCTATGAACTCTACAGGTAATTTTAAAAATATAGAGGAGTTTAAAGCTACAACAGGTGGTCTTGTATCATTTTATATAAATAATGATACAGATGAATCAAATCTATGGCAAGATGTATTAAGAGACACAATTAAAAGAGCTGTAGGACTTATAGGATGGATGGAAGTAGATGAAGTTCAACCATACTATTGTGAGGGATTAATTCACTTAAGTGGATTATTTGATTCAAAAGTATTAATATGGAAAGATAATAAACTGCATATAGATATGAGCCAAGATACTTATAATAATTTAAAACAGTGGTATATCACTACTTATACATCTTTAGCACAACACTATTTGGATAAAAAAGATGCAACAATCTGGCTTAATCAATTTGCAATAAAAGATGATAAATATTTTATGCCTGTAGATAAAACTATATACAATTTTGTTTTATACTATTTTGAACAATATAAAACTATAGGTCAAGAGTTAGATACCGTTGATAAAAAATCAAACTATATCTAATCTTTTGATAAAGTAATACCAAATACTTCTAAGTGTTTATCCCCCAAATAATACGGTTTCCACATTTTAATTGCTGTGGGAACTGTAATATTCAATAAAAACAGTGTAGCAATAAGTATATAAAATTGTTCTATATCTATAATATGATTTTGTGTGTAAGCTATATTTATAACAATAAAAGCCAACTCAGCACGACCTAGCATACCAAGACCTATCATAATACTTTGATACCACTCATACTTACCTGTAAATCTTGCTGCAAGTGAAGCTGATAATATTTGTAAAACTAAAACTGAAATAAATAAAACAGCTATAGGAACTAAAACATTAGATAAAATTTCAATATCAAATAAAAGTTTTGTTCCAAGCATCACAAAAAATATTGGTCCAAAGATTGTAAATGCTAAATGATTAATTACCAATCTAGCATCCTCTTTATGGGATTTTAATTTATTATTAACTGTAACTGTAAAATATTCACCTTTTAAAAATAATCCAGCAAAATATGCTCCAATAGCTGGATGAAATCCAAAGAAATCAGCAATTGCCCCAAAAGTCAAAGCTAAAAATATCATAATTAGTGGTGTAAATTTACCATTATGAGTTATAAGTAGTTTTTTTATACCTGTTATTTTTCTTATTAAAATTGCCATAGAGAATAAAAAACTATGCTTTTTATTTTTCTCTTTTGCTAATGAATCTGGAAATAATACCAACCCTATAAATATAATTATTGCAAAAAATATTATCACTTTAATTACAACCATCATAATTTGATTCATATCTACATTATTAGCCTCTGCAACTCCAGTACTACTTAACACTATAGGAATAAGTATAGATAATCCAATTAAAGATAATATATCATCTACAACTGCAGCAGTCATTATTGCAGTAGAAGCTGTAGTTTTATGTAATTTTTCTTCTCTTAAACTAACCATTGTAAGACTAACTGCAGTTGCAGTCATAGTAAGTCCCCAAATCATTTGAGAATTAAAATCAAATCCAAATAATCCAGCTGTATAAAATCCTGCCATAAAAGGGAAAATTGCACCAAGTGTAGCTATACCCATACTTCTTTTTAAACCTTGAACAAAATGATTTATATCTTCATCAAATCCAAGTGCAAACATAACAAATACAATACCCCATTCACCTATTGCATCAAGTATAATATGCTCTTGTGGTAATATCCCAAAATTCACTCCACAAGAACCTAAAATAATAAGCCACAGCACATCTACAGTTGATGTTTTAGCTGATATTAATTTTGATATAACTACAAATAAAAGTATAATTGCTGAATAAAACCATAAATTATGATGCATATAAATTCCCTTCTTATAATAATATATTATACAATATTTAGTTGAATAATACTACAATAAAGTTTTTTAAGGACAAATATAAAATGAATGATACAAAAGATCACTTTGCACATAAAGCAAAAGATTACGAAAAAGAAACAAGAAGAGTTGATAATGTTAAAAATATAGCTGATGGTATATTAAAAGAATTAACATATACAAAAGATATGCATATTATGGATTTTGGAAGCGGAACAGGACTTTTAACTTCCAAAATAGCTCCATATGTAAAAAAAATTACTGCTATTGATATGTCTACATCTATGAATGAAGTTTTAAGAGAAAAAATACCAAACTATCCATGTGAATTAGAGGTATTACAACATGACTTATCAAAAGAGATTCCAAATCAAAAGTTTGATGGTATTATATCATCTATGACTATTCATCATGTAAAAGATACTAAAAAACTATTTAATACATTTTATGAATTATTAAATAAAAATGGAACTATTGCACTTGCTGATTTAGAACCAGAAGATGGTAGTTTTCACACTACTGATACAGGAGTATTTCACTTTGGATTTGATAAAAATGATTTTTATAATATCGCAAAAGATGCTGGATTTAAAAATTTAAAAATTCAAACTATAAGTATAGCTAAAAAGCCATATGGCGATTTTCCAATATTTTTATTAACAGGAAAGAAATAAGATATTATTGATATATTTAAGACAATGGCAATTTAATTATAAATTGTATCGTTTAAAAAATAAAAAAAACTAAAATACTATATTTACTAGCTTTCTAACAAAACACAGATTATTTATCAAGAGAATATATAGCTAATTCTGACACAATTTTAGCACAATATGGTTATTAAAAAAGAATCTAGCAAATAATAGTTTACCACATTGTCTTTTTTATAGCCCACCAATTATAATAATTTTTAACTATTGACATTATAAATATAGTTAGATATAATAGTGCTGTTAAAACCATCGGGCTTCGTTAAGTCGTTAAACTGGGGATTGTTTTACAACAAGGCATCAGTGAATATCCGTAAACTGTAGCAGTAATTGGTCTGCTACTTTTTTTATGTAATAAAAATAGTTTTTAATCTTAATCGCTTATCTTTTATTAAGTCCATTTTTACAAGTTTTACTTCTTGATTATCATATTTTTTATAAAATTCAATGCTTACTATAGTTTTTTTAGTTTTTGGATGTTGTGTTACACTTTTTGCAATTTTAGTAAAAGTTTCAATTATTTCAGGAATTTTACAAACATAATCAATATCATCTTTATGCCCTTTGTATGAGTGTCGTATATCGTGACTATTTATCTCACATTGATATTCTTTTAGTTTACTTCTATATAAGATTTTACTAATTTCTTGTATGGCTCTTGATGGTAAAGGAAAAAATATACTATCTACAAATTGCTTGTTAAATAATGAATTTTTAACAAGTGTACATATATTTTTTTCTAATTCAATCACTTTAATCAATATCCTTTTAGTTTATATAGTATTATATCAAAAAAGATTTATATTTAAATCTTATCTACTAGCAAAACTAGCGAATAGCGGTTGCATTAGCAAAGTTTCCTCTAAAATCAAGCATTCAATGCTATATTATTTTTATATACTCAAATATTACATATAAATTTAAAAGATGAAAATATGTAACAAGCAAAAGGAAAGTATATAGCATTTCTTTATCAAGTTATTAATGCAAAAAGTGAAACTTATGTATTTACATCAAGTGAATTGGCGTTATATATTCTGTATCTTCAAATAACTTTTATATTGAGATTGTAACAGTATTTTATACTAAAAAAAGATTATTAAGAAAGTGTACTAAAAGTATAAAATATTTTAATGAAAAATCTAAGAGTGAATTTATAGAATACTTAAACTAAGTGTCAGGAGGGAAGCACCCTGCATCTCTTCTCCCTTATCAAGCTATCCCTAGCAAGAGGCTCTTTCATCGTGGACTTTGGCTGTGATCTACTTCCAAAGCTGTAGGTGTATGAAATCCCATATTTTCACTTCACTTAGTTTTTATGGTGTTATTGTATTATATTTTTGATTATATATCAATATATAAAATCAAATGATGATTATATGTTCTTAACTAAATTTAATAAACCTAAATATCTTTAAAACCCCTTATTTATAGGCTATTTAAGACAATGGCAATTTAATTGTAAATTGAGCTCCATAATAATTATTATTTTGATATTTATAATTAATATTTTCAACTTCAATAAAGCCATTCATTCCATCAACAATAAGATTATATGTCATATGCAATCCTAGACCTGTACCTTGAGATTGATGTTTTGTTGTAAAATATGGATCAAAAATCTTAGTTATTATATTTGAAGGTATCCCACCTGCATTATCTTTTATCTTAATAATAACCTTATTATTTTTATCTTTATATGCTGATATAAATATATATCTATCATCTTCAGCATTTTCTACTAATGCATCTTTTGAATTATTATAAATATTTATAAGACATTGTAACAATTCATTTTTGTAACCATCTATATTTATATTTTTTTCTAAATCTAAAATAATATTTATATCATTGTTTTTTATAGATCCATTAATAAGATTTAAAAAGCTGTTTATCTCCTTATCTAAAATAAAAATAGCTTTATCTCTATCGCCTTTTATAAAGTTTTTAAAATCATCTATTGTTTTTGATAAATATTGAGCATTATCATTTATAGCATCACAATTTTGCATAAAACTTTCATCATCTAACATACCTAACTCTTTTTGAAGTTTCATACCTGTAGAAGCTGTAGAAATCACACTTAAAGGCTGTCTCCATTGATGGGCAATATTTCCAATCATTTCACCCATTGAAGCTAATTTTTCTGATTCTTTTAATCTTTTTTGTTGCTCTTCAACCTCTTTTAATGCAGTGATATTATGTCTTATTGCAATATAACCTATCTTATTTCCATCTATATCATAATCAGGTGATATAGTTGTAGATATCCAATAGGCTTTGCCATTTTTATCAAAATTTTCTATCTCTCCATACCATTTATTTCCTTTTTTTATAGTGGTCCACATATCTTCATATACAACACTAGGCACATTTGGATGTCTTAAAATATTATGGTTTTGACCTATTAGTTCTTCTTTTTTGTATTTTGTAGTCTCACAAAAAGCATCACTGACTTCAGTTATATAACCATCTAAATCTGTTTTTGAATATATTACATATTGACTCATTATATTCATATTGTTTTGTAACTTTATAGTTTTTTCTTTTACATTTTTTTCAAGATTCTTATTTAATATTTGTAATTCTTTTTCACGCTCTTTTATCTGTTTGGTTTTATTTTTTACTTCTTTTTCTAAGACAACTTTATAATTTAAATTATTATATATAAAATAGATTAAAAGAAGTAAAGCAATAAAAATTATAATATTTAATTCTTTGTAGTTTCTAATTATTTGATACAGATTATAATCATAAGTATAACTTACAATATATGCTACGGCTTTATCGCCTTTTGCATTAGATATTGGTAAAAATGTAGCTATTTTAATAGTATTATTATAATTAATATAAACTGCAAATGGAATTTTCTTTTTAATATTTTTATCAATTATATCTTTTTTAGGTAAAATTAAATTTTTATAAGTATCTTCTAAATGTTTAAAATTTATATGTTTACTTAAAGCTATCATATAATCTTTATGTTCGATACTCTTAATATATTTTTTTACAAGTTTTTCAGTTTCCCAAGCTTTGGCATCAAATATCTTTTTATGTACTAAAAAATGTGAATGTATTTTATTTACATTTAATAATTTATCTTCTAATGAATAAGAAGCTAATGATATATCAACTGCACCTAAATATGTATTATCTTTAGCAAAAAATGGAAAAACATATCTAAAACCATGAGTAGTTTTACCTTGTTCAAAACCTTCTATTGGTTTTTTAGTCTCATTTACATATCTAAATGTATATCTAATATTAGATAGATCATCACCATATTTACTTGGTTTATGCATTCTTAAAAATGTAATATTATTTGGAAAAACAAAATGAAACTGTAAAATTCCCCTTGTTTTAATCCTTTTATATAAAGGCAATAAAACTTCATAAAGTTCATTTCTTAAAACTTTTCTTTCTTCTTCATCACTATTTAATGCTTTTTTTAATATTTCTATAACTTTTTTATTATGTGTGATATTATTTTTTATACTTTTAACATCAGTTATAAAATAATTTTTGGTTACGTTGTAGTGTGTTTTTAAAATATTAATTTGATTTTGTATCTCTAATTCAACTCTTAAGTCTTTATCTTTTGTATTTTGATAATAAAATATACTATATGCAATAATAAAAATTAACGTCATTAAAATTTTTAATTTCATATCATTCCTTAAGAATATTATATTCTCAAAATATCTTTTTATTTAAGATATAATCAACCTAAATTTAAAGTAATAATAAACTGTGATCCCTTAAATATTTTATTATTATACTCATATTCAATATTAGAAGCCTCAATATCTCCACCCATTCCTATAGTTATCAAATTATAAGTCATATGAAGACCAAGCCCTGTACCTTGTGTCTGATGTTTAGTTGTAAAATATGGTTCAAATATTTTTGGTAATATATCATCAGGAATTCCACCAGCATTGTCTTTTATCACAATTTTTATTTTATCATTTTCAATATACTGAGAAATAAATATATACCTATTATCCTCAGAGTTATTAGCAATTAAAGCATCTTTAGAGTTATTAAAAATATTTATTAAACACTGTATTAACTCGGAAGGATATCCATTTACTTTTATATCCTCTTGTAAATCTAATATCACTTTAATATGATGATTCTTAATAGTACCATCAACTAGCTTTAGAAAAGAATCAGTATCAGTCTTAAGATTAAAATTTACAGCTTTTGATTCACCTTTTATAAAATTTTTGAAATCTTCTATAGTTTTTGATAAATATTGCGCATTCTCATTAATAGTATCACAGCTTTCATTAAAAAATTCATCACTTAACATATCAAATTCTTTTTGCATTTTCATACCAGTTGCTGCTGTTGATATTATTGATAGAGGTTGTCTCCATTGGTGTGCAATATTTCCTATCATTTCACCCATAGCAGCTAGCTTTGAAGATTCTGCTAGTATTTGATCTTTTAATCTATTTTCTTTAATAGTATCAATCAATTTTGCATATAATTTAATTCTATTTATAAATTGATTTTCATCAATTGGCTTAGTTAGATAATCTACTGCACCAAGTTCAAAACCTTTTTCTAGCCACTCTTTTGATTTGAATGCTGCAGTTAAAAATATTATTGGTATATCTTGTGTAATATTATTAGATTTTAAAAGTTTTGCAACTTCAAATCCATCTATATCTGGCATTTGAATATCTAAAACCATTAGATCTATATTACCTTGCAATGCAAACTCTAAAGCTTCATTACCACCATGTGCTTTTATTACATTGAAATTACTATCAATATTTTCAAGCAATGCCTCCAATGATATTAAGTTTGCATCGATATCATCAACTATTAAAATATCCACAATCTCATCCTTTCATCTCTTTTACCATCATACCAGTTAGTTTATCTAAAACTATAGGTTTTGCTAGAAAATTATCAGCTCCACATTCTAATGCTTTTTCTTTATCTTGTTGCATTGCTTTGGCACTCACAGCAATAATTGGAATATGTTTTAATTTTTCATCTGATTTTATTATTCTCATAGCTTCATATCCATCCATTATAGGCATCATTATATCCATAAGAATAATATTTATATCTGAATTTTCTTTTAATAATTCTATAGCTTCTTGTCCATTTTTAGCATGTGCTATATTCATATTATGTTCTTGTAAAGCAGAACTTAACACAAAAATATTTTTTATATCATCATCAACAACTAATACTTTTTTATTTTTTAAACTATCAGTATTATAAATACTATAATCAATTAAATCTTTTTCTATTTTGGTATCTATTTGTATTTCATCATCAATATCTAAAAATCTACTTATCTCTTGCTTTAGTTTTTCATATGAATATGGGTTTTTTATTATAATTTCATCACTAATATTACTCAAAAAATCAGCTTCTTGTCTTGATAAGTCTCTTCCTGTATATATTAAAATAACTGTATCTTCATTATGTTTCTTTAAACATTCACAAATTTGTGTACCACTACCATCTCCAAGGCCTAAATCAACAATAGCTAAATCAAAATACTCTTTAGTACATAACTCTTTTGCTTTTCCTATACTTGTGGCTGAAGTTATCTCATATTGTTTTGTATCGTCCAATATATAACTTTTAATCGCTTCAATATGAGATATATCATCTTCAACAATTAATATTGAATGAATAGATTTTTTTACACTTTTAATCGCATCTATTAATTGATCATTTGTAACTGGTTTTTGTAAATATCCATCAATTTTAAAACCATTAAAATCACATTGCGTTCTGTCTTTTCCTGAAACTACTTGAATCGATATATTTTTAGTTTTTATATTTTCTTGTAAATGTTTTATTACTTCTATTCCACTCATATCTGGTAAGCCAATATCTATTATTGCACCATCTATTTTATGTTTATTTGCAATATCTAATCCATCTTTACCATTATTAGCTACAAATACAGTATAGTTCTGTTCTTCAATAATCTCTTTTAAAGAGTTTGCAAAATCAATATCATCTTCTATAATTAAATATTGCATCTTTTTTTGTTTGACTGTATCTTTTTTATTGATAATTGTATCAGTAGATTTTATATTTGCTTTTTTATTATTTGAAAAATCTGTTGTTTCATCATAGCTTTGTATTAAATCTGGTAAATAAATACTAAAAGTAGATCCCTCATTTTCAACAGATTTAAGTTTTATTTCTCCACCCATAAGATGAGCTAATTCTTTACTAATAGATAATCCTAAACCTGTACCACCAAACTGTCTACTTGTACTACCATCAGCTTGCATAAATGCTTGAAATATAAGATCTTGTTTCTCTTTTGGTATTCCTACTCCAGTATCACTTACAGATACTCTAATAGGCAACCTATCATCATTAGTTCTATCAAGCTGAAGTGTTACGCTTCCATCTTTTGTAAATTTAAATGCATTTGATATCAAATTTCTTATAATTTGACCTAATCGGTCTTTGTCATTATAAAATTCACCTTTTATATTATCAACAACTTTAAACTCTAAACCTTTATCTTGTGCTGTATGTGAAAATACTTCATCATAATGATTTATTAAATCATTTGTATCAATTTTATCAACTATTAATTCCATTTTCCCAGATTCTATTTTACTTAAATCTAAAATATCATTAATAAGTCTTAATAGCTCATTTCCAGATTCATTTATAACTTTTGCTTTTTGAGTATCTGAATCTGTTAAATTTTTTGCATTATTTTTAGATAACAATGATGACAATAATATAATAGAATTTAGAGGTGTTCTAAGTTCATGACTCATATTTGCTAAAAATTCACTTTTATATTTATTTGAAGCTTCAAGTTCCTCTGCTCTAATATCAATCTCTTTTTTTGCTTTTTCTATCTCATTGTTTTGTATTTGTAAATTTTGTGATTGCTCTTCAAGAAGTTTTTGTTGTGTTTCCATTTGTTGATTTGATAATTTCAATTCATCTTGTTTTAATTGCAATGTTTCAAATGCTTTTCTTGATTCATCAAGCAGTGTTTTAATTTGTTCATTTTGATTTGTAGTATGTAATGCTGTAGCAAAAATATTACCAGCTTTTAGAAGATAATCTTTTTCTAATTTTGTAAATGAATCAAAACTAGTAATTTCAATAATTGCAAATAGTTCATTTTCATGAATCAATGGAAAACAAAATAACTCTTTAGGCTTCGCAACAATAGTACCACTTTGTATGTAGTTATTTTCACCATTAATATTTGTTAAGAGTATTGGTTCTTTTTCAAGTGCCACTTGCCCAACAACACCCTCTCCAACTGCAAAGCTATTTTTATCATTTTGTATATTTATAAAAGAGTAAGATGCAGTTAAATTAAGAATATTTGAGTTTTTATCAAAAGTAAAAACTACTCCTGAAGCAGCATCAACATATCGACAAATATTTGCAATTGCACCTTTTGATAAACTATTAATATCATCTAATCCAGCTAAAGCATCACTAAACCTACCAAGCCCCTCACTAAACCAAATATCATTTTTAGCTTTAATACTATTTTCTCTTAAAATATCTGTCATTTCAACAATAGCATTTCCAAGCTCATCATCTTTGCCTTTTGATACAATTGTACCTGTAAAATCTTCTTTTGCAATAGCTTTTGCTTGATTTGATATTGTTTTTAGATATGTAATCATCTCCAAAATAGCAAGACCTAGCCTATCAGTGTCACTTTTACTTTTATATTTAACATCAATATTACCCAAAGAGATAGATTCTGCTACTTGAGTAATATTATCAAGATAATTAACCATATTAACTAAAGCAAGACCCAATTGATCATCTGAATTTCTTGCAACAATATGTACATCATAATCACCCTTAGATAAAGAAGTAGCAAGATTAGTAATCTCTTTTAATCTTTTTGTCATCTCTTGAATGGCTAAACCTAATTTATCATTTTTACCTAATAATATTATCTCTTTTGTAAAATCACCTTTTGCAATTGCATTTGCTTGCATAATAATTGTTTCAATAGAATCAACCAAGATTGATGTAGATTTTACTATTTGTCCAACTTCATCATCAACATCATAATCAATATCGACTTTTTTAATCTCACCATTTGATAATGCACTTAACTGCTTTGTTACTTTAGTTAGTGGATTAATTAATCTTGATATATAACTATTTGTAATAAGAAATCCAAGAAATAATACCACTACAAGTATTGTAAGAAATATAAAAATAAATTTATCAAGAGAAGCTAGTGCTGTATTTTTATCTACAGATGATACTAAATACCAGTATCTACTTTTATTATTAACTTTATCTGGATATATTTTTTGAACTGAATAAATAGTATCATTATCTATAAATGTTATTTTGTCTTTTAAATTAAATTTTTCTTTAAATCCAAGATGTTCTAAAAAAAAGTTATAATTTGTATCTAATTGAAATCCCCATCTTTTATCTTTATCGCTATTATATAAATAATATCCATCTTTATTTAATAAACAAACACTACCATTATTCTTCTTAGCTAATTCATCTTGAACTTTAATTCTATCTAAAATTACATAAGCATTAAAATTAATTACAACGACACCTTTAGTTTCACCATTTGTATTAATTACAGGCATAGAATATCTTACAACTGGTACATATGGTTTTTCAATTTGTCCTTGTTCAACATTTAAATTCATAGCTGATACATAAAATTCATCTTTTTTAAGATGTAAAGCTTTTTTAAAATAATCTCTATGAACTTTATTTTCTAGATCTATTGAAGTAAAACTTAAAACTTTTTTAGTATCTTTATCATATTTTAAAACTATCTTTTCCTCTCCATTTACATCTAAGAATCTAATTTGATAATAAAACTCTTTATTAACAATATAATCATTTAGAGTCGTTACATAAACATCCTGCCATTTTCTTACTTGATTTTTTTCTTGTAAATCTTTCCAAATAAGTAATTTTTTTAAAGCATAAAATTCACTATTATACATGATATCTGCAGGTATTGTTCCCAATATTCCATCTATATTTGAACTCAAAGAATCAACTTTTGCTTCATTTGCTTGTAAAGCAGATTTGATATATGAATCTTTTGCACTAACAAAACCATAATACCCTACAATAACAACAGCAATAGTAAGAATAGCTGCAAACAATACAAATATTTTATTTTTTATAGAAACTTTTTCAAACATTTTATTTCTTTCTTATATTTAGTGAGTTAATAAGATTTAATTTTCTTAAATTCCAACTCATAAGCTGATCCACTTCAACGGGTGTTTTACTTGAATAAGATGATGCAGCAGAAGTAATATTTTGTATTCCTAGATATGCTTTTATTGTTTGAAGTTCAGCGATAATCATCTCTGTAATACTAAAAACATTACTTGAATTTTGTTTTGATTTTCTTAATTTATTAAAATCAACAAAATCAATTCCAGAACTAATTTGCAACTCTTTTATCTTATTAAGTATTAACATACCAGTATTAAATGCATTTGCCAAAGTAGCTCTTATATTTTTCTTTGCAGGAATTGTTTTATCTTCTATATTTAAATAATCTAAAATTTGAGTAACATCATGATATACCCTCATATTTTCACCAAATACATAAGATGGTGTTAATTCACCTTTGTTTAATTCATCAAGTCCTGCTGATATCGCACTAAGACCATTAAAAACATCTAAAGGAGTTTTACCTTTAAATGTTTCAAAAATAGGTTTTTCATATTTAATACCTAATCTATCTTTAAAAATTTTTATTTCTGTTAAAATTCTTTGTGTTTGTTCATATACCAAATCTGGATTTAGATTTAATACTGGAGCCATATTAACTGGCTCTATAATTGGTAATTTATTTGAACTTCTAAGTATATTAATTTTTATCATAATCTCATATGATTTTTGCCATACATTTCTTTGCTTAAACTTTGTAACTACATTTACTCTTTTTTGAATACCCTCATGGTCATGAGTGATATTATAATATTTTAATAAACTATGAATCTCGAATGATATTAATTTTATTTGATAATAAACATCATTTGTTGTAATATTATCTTTTGCATACAATAAATTTAAAAAGATACATATTATTAGTAGTTTTTTCATAATTAATTTACTCTCCCTATTTTGAACACACTTGATTTCTTCCACTATCTTTAGCTTCATATAGTGCATCATCAGCTCTCATTAACACATCATCAATTGTATCATCATCCTTAAATTGTGTAACACCAACCGAACAAGTAATATTTTGAACAACTTTAAAATGTGTATTCTGTATTAGTTCTCTTAATTTATTTGCAACACTTATTGCTTCTTCTAGTTTAGTTTCTGGCATAAGTAAAACAAACTCTTCCCCACCCCATCTTGCAAATATATCTGTAGTTCTTACTGCATCATTTATCACTTTTGAAAATGTTATAAGTGTTTCATCTCCAACTAAGTGACCAAAGTTGTCATTAACTTTTTTAAAAAAATCTATATCAAAAATAGCAAAACAAACAGGTGTATTATATCTTTTAAATAAATTATAATGCTCTTCAATTACTTCATTAAATTTACTTCTATTATATATATTTGTTAAAGTATCATATGTAGCTTTATTTTCATATACTTTTGATTGAGTTGCAAGCTTTGTAATATCAGTTAGGTTAATTACATATTTATCACTATTTTTAATTCTATTTACATCAATTTTAAAAGCTTTTGGTTCAAAAGTTTTTGTATTCATTATTAATACATTGTAGTCTTTATTTTTATTTGATACTAAATAATCTATCCAATCTTTTTCTTTATTAAAGTTATGAAGAGAAAAATAGTTTTCATAATCCATAAATAGTTCACTCACACTTGAGTGATGTTTTTTAAAATCTTCTAATGTTTCTATATTAAAGAAATTTAAAAATGCTTCATTTACTGAAATGATCTCTTTTTTATTTCTAATATAAATAATATCTTGTTGAGAATCTATAATAGCTTGATTAAATTCTATTTGTCTATATAGCTCTTTTCTTGTTTCCACAAGTTTTATATGAACACCAACTCTTTCAAAAAGTTCATTTTCATCATAAGGTTTTGATAAATAATCAACACCATATCTAAATGCATTAGTTATAGTATCTTTATCTCTTTTTGCTGTTAGAAAAAGTATTGGTATATCTTTTGTTAATTTATTTTGTTTTATAAGCTTTGCAGTTTCGAAACCATCAATATCAGGCATCATCACATCAAGAAGAATTAAATCAACTTTTTGTTTTAACAAAACTTCTAATGCTTCATATCCACCAGAAGCTGTAATAATCTCATATTTATTATCATAAGTTTCAAAAAGTGATTCTAAAACCAAAAGGTTAGCAGCAGTATCATCAACACACAAAATCGTATTCATATAGATTCCTTGGTTTTAATTTACTAATTTTAGCTACTTTTAAATTATATATAAATTATTTTATATAGAAATCCCTATAATGTGTAAGATTTAAACATTTATAATTTTATTATTTTTGCTCCAAATCCACCTTGTGATGCTGGTGCATCATCAAAACTTACAACACTTGGATGATGAGATAAAAACTCTTTTACTGCATAAGCTAATTTACCTGTACCAATACCATGATAAACTATCACTTCATCATATCCACTTATAAGTGCATCAGATAAAAATTTATCAAGTTTTTCTACTGCTTCTTCACCTCTTAATCCATGTAAATCAAGATTTATACTACCTTTGTTTTGTACATTTACTTTTATACCACTTTTTTTAGTTTTTATTTTATTTTTTATAGGTATTGGGTTTCCACTTCTTTTTAAAAGATTCAATGCTACTTGCATCCTCATACCATCATCTAGTTCTACATGAGCTTTTTTACCTTTAATTGATGTTATTACACCTTTTGCATTATTATATTTTACTCTATTGCCTACTTTTAAATCTAATGGTTCTTTTACTTGCTCAACTTTTATATCTTTTATTTTTTTATGTGCATTGTTTAGATGCTTGTGACCAGTTGAGATATCTTTTGTTTTTATTGCTAATTTTGCTTCGTCAATAGCTTTTTTATACTCATATTCAAGATTATTTTGTTTTTGTCTTAAAAGGTCATCAAACTGCTCTTTTTGTTCTTTAAGTTGAAAAGTTAACTTTTCATATTTTTTTATATCATTATCAAGAATCTCAATTTTTTGTTGATATTCTCTTTCAAGTGAACTACTTCTTTCAATAAGTTCATTTAACTTATCTTTATCGTCACCATAAACCTCTTTAGCATGTTCTATAACCCCAATAGGAATACCATATCTAGTTGCAGTTTCAAAAGCATAACTTTTCCCAATTGTTCCTTGCAAAAACTCATAAGTTGGTTTTTGATTCTCTTCATCATAAAGTGCAGCTATTAACTCCACATTTTCATTTGCTGCAAGCAGTGCAGCTAATCTTTTATGGTGTGTTGTAATTATAATTTTAATATCTTTTATAATTAACTGTTCAATAATCACTTTAAATAAACTTGCTGCTTCGTCACTATCTGTTCCAAGCTCTATCTCATCAACTCCAACTATTGCATTAGTTTTTGTAAATAGTTTTGAAAATTCTACCATACGACCAGCAAAGGTAGATATATCATTTTTCACACTTTGTGGATCATCAAGTACAGCTAATACATCTTTATGATGAGCTATAGTTGTACCTTCTCCTGTTTTATATGGAATTAGATGTTTACTTAAAAGTATAGCACTCAAAATTGATTTTAACATCATTGTTTTACCACCAGCATTTACTCCAGTGATCATAATAACTGATTTTGAAAAATCTACACTAATAGGTTTTGGATCACTTAATGCTGGATGAGAAAAGTTTATAAGTTTTTCTTGTACACCCTTTTTTGGTATTATAAAACTCTTATCACCATTTTTTGCAAAAAATATTCTAGCAAGATAATGATCAACTCTATCAAACTCTTTATTTATAAATTTTAAAAATTTATAATGTTTAGTAAAAGTAGAACTATAAGTTTTACAAATTTTAAGCAAAATTTCTTCTTGAAGATTTAAAAGATCAGATTGTTTTTGCTTTAGTTGTGCAACACTATGAGGCAATACATAAAAGAATCCTGCACTACTTCTATGTATAACTTGAGCTTTTAATACATGATTAAATCCACCCCGTACAAGTATAGTCTCTTCACCATTTATATAATGTACTTGTCTATCAACTAGATAAGTTGATAACTTTTTCGTATTTACAAGTTTATAAAGTGATTCTTTTATCATAGATCTGTTATTTTTAAGTGAAATTAAAATATTGTCCAGATCCTCATCTATTCCTCTTTTTAATCTTCCCTCGTCATCAAAACCAAGAGTTATATTATCAATATCATTTGGAATTATTATCTTATCTATCCATTCAAGAAGTTTTCCTTCAAATGTAAATCTTTTTAGATAATTAAAGTATCTTATTATTTTAATAAACTCATAAATCTCATCTAATTTTAAAATACCTTGTTTAGTGAGATGTATTAATTGAGAATCTAAATTTTGGACCTCTTGTGGTGATTTTAAATCATGTTTATCTAACTCATTTATAAGTTTATAGTGTAAATTAATATCACCTTCAAGTATAATTGACTTTTCTCTTGAAAATAAACTGCTAAATTGCTCTATATAATCGTTTAAATCTAATTTTTTAAATATATCTTTCATTTTTGTATTGTATCAAATTAATGGTTATTATTGTACAATAAATAAAAATAAATTTTAGGATTATAGATGATTAATATAGCTGAGGAACTAATTGATTTTAATTTTAATGAATTACTTTATGATGATGATGACGATTTTTTTGATATAGAAAATTTTAAAAACAATACTAACAACATTAAACCAATGCAGTTTTTAAATCTAAATAATCAAAAAAAAATAAATTATATAATCAATACATTCTTTTCAAATAATGATTTTAATCAAGATATTGAACAAACTATGAAATATAATATAGACTTTAAAAAAGAACTTTTAGCCAACATTCATCATCGTATGCAAAAAGTTATAAATGATAGTTCTGTATTATATTTTAAAGAAATAATTACAGTTATTTCATTACTTAGCTTAGGTAAAAAATATATTATATTTAATGATTACAGTGACTTTAATGAAGAATTAATTGAAAAACTTTTTAGAGATTATGAATCTTTTCTAATGGAACTACATGAAAAAGATCAAGAGAATTTTGAACTTACATTTAAATATTATATTACACTACTTGAAGCATTCAATGAAATTTGTATCTTAAATTCTACTGATATTAGAAGAAAAAGAACAATTAAAAATATTATAGACCTATTAACTCAATCGATAAATCTATTAAAATTCCAAATAACACTTAATGATGATAAATTAAGTATTTTAAATAATATTCAAGGTAAATTTTTATTATATTTTACACATGTACCATTTTTTAGATTTAAAGATAAAACAAATGATATTTTAATTAAAGAATTTCAATTAAATTTAGAAAAACAATGTGATGGATATTTTCTTATTCAATCATCTTTTAGAGATCCAAATGATGATAATTTAAATAATTTTAAATTAACATTACTAACAAATGCTACATTTTTAATATTAGTATTATTAAAAAAGTTTGAGCAAAGCAATACAACTAATAATATTAACATTATAGAACCATTAATTGATATATTAAATAATGAATGTTTCATACCAAAAAAAATAGAAATTATTGATTTTATGCAGTTAAAAAATGATTTATTAAATATTTTTGCTTATACATATACACATAAAACTGAACTAAATTATATTGATTTAGTTAAGTATATTAATAATACCGAAGAGATAAATATTCAAAGACTAGAAATATTACATAATATAATAATATTTGCAAATGATATCGATGATAATTTGACTCTGAATACATTAGAAAAAATACTTAAAACACCAAAATATAACAACGATTATCATGAATATTATAAATTAAAAATAATTGATGCAATAAGCCTAAGATATATTTACTCACCACAAAATAAATATTTTGAACCTAATATAGAAGCTATTTTAAATTATACTCAAAAGAATAATACAGCATCACACCTTATAGAGCTTTTTGCAAAATTTTATCTAAATGCAGCATTGTATTATTCAACATTTGATGAAAGCTATATACAAAAAGTTCAAGAGACTTATTATATATTTGAACAAATTACAGGTAAATATACATTTGCAAATGAGTATCAATCAATTATAAATCAAATATTAATAAATCATGCAAAACAATATACGCAAAAATTAAGTATAGATGAGAAACTACTAAATAATGATAATTTAATTGATATAGCAATATCAATGATATATGCAAAAGTACCATCATATAATGAATTAAAATACAAATCAAATATAAATGATATATTTATTACAAGTAATTTAAATAAAACAAATATCCATCAAATAATATGCAATACGATAAATCAAAATATATTTTTTGGTCTAGCTACTATAGATATTGATGGATTAAATGTAAGTAATAATTACAATCTAGATGAGGGTTACGAAACTATCGTAAACGAATTAGTTGGAAAGTATAAAATTATATATAGATACCCATATGCATATAAAAAAAGCTTTATGGATATCTATAAATCAAATAAAAATTTTATAGAAAAAAGTATCTTAAATCTTCTATTAATTTATACAAAATAAAACTATTTAGCCTTTGGTCTAAATGGTTTTATAACCTCTTCATTACATACTAAAAATGGACCTTCCATAAGATCTATACAATATGGAATAGCTGGAAATACTGCATCCAAACACTCTTTAATTGATTTTGGTTTACCTGGAAGATTGACTATTAAAGTATCATCTCTAAGACCTGCCGTTTGTCTAGATAGTATTGCAGTTGGTACAAATTTTAAAGATTCTGTTCTCATTAGTTCTCCAAAACCTGGCATCATTCTATGGCATACTGCTTCAGTAGCTTCAGGAGTTACATCTCTTTTAGCTGGTCCAGTTCCACCAGTTGTTACGATCAAACAACATCCTTGTTCATCAGCCATTTTAATTATAGTTTGTTCAATAATATCTTGTTCATCAGGTATCACTTCATATACCTCTTGCCAAGATGAAGTTAAATATTCATTTAAAGTATCAATAATCGCTTTTCCTGATATATCATCATATACCCCTGCACTTGCTCTATCACTAACTGTTATAATACCTATTTTTGCAATTTGTTCACTCATAAAATATGTCCTTTTTGTTTTATAAAATATGTTGTAGAGTATGGAAGAAAAAACTCTTTTGCACTTAAAGCATCTATTATTTTATCATTACTTCCAAGATAAACCTCTATATTTACACCTTTATTTATAACTTGTTGAATTTTTTCTTTATCCCACTTATAAGTCAATAACTCCTCAAGCTGATTAAAACTACCCATTGTAAAATATTTATCTAAGGATACATCACTATTAAAAGTACAATTCTTTAAAAAGTTATCACTATAGAGTTTTGGATCTTTTTTAAAAAACATAAGTTGCAATCTTATATATTTTTTATCTTTATCGTTAAAATATGCTGGAGAAAAAAGTTGAAGTGTATCTACTCTATTTTTAGTATTTAATACATACTCAAAAGCTTTTTGTGCCCCATAACTAAAGCCACTTACAGTAAAATCATTTTGAATCAGATAAGGTGAAAATAATTCTTGTTCATTTTGAAGGCAAAACCCACTAAAGTACAACTTCATCCCTTAACATAATATCTTTTAATCTAATAATTTCATCTATATTTGAAGATAATTCAAGTTTAAGTTGAGCTCTAACTTCATCTATTAAACTATCTTTATCTCTACCCATTTTATATTTTTCAACCATATCATTAGCTATTTCATCAGCTTTTTTAAGATCTGATTCAAACATAGCATAAGGTTCGTTTTTTATCACTTCTACCCCTACACTACCACTTAAATATTTTTTTATAATATCAAGTAGGTCTTGTTTTGATGCATAGGTTAGATCTGATTTTTTAATACCTTCATCAAATAAAGCTATTGGACATTTTGTAATAAATGATTTACTAGCTTGATAAATTGCTAATATCTCTTTTTGTTTTTGGCTTAAGAGAAGTTTGTCTTTTTTACCAAATTCAATCTTATTTTTTGCAACGTCTATATCTGTTTGTTCTAATATATTTCCATCTCTTTTTATCATATTTAACAATGCTTCATTGATAAGTGTAGATAATGCTGCACTATTAAAGCCTGAAGTTTCATTTGCAAGTCTTTTTAAATCAAAATTATATGTTTTATTTTTTAAATATAATTCTAATATCTTTGTTCTATCTTGAATATTTGGTAAACCAATAAACACTCGTCTATCAAATCTTCCAGCACGTAACAATGCTTCATCTAAAATCTCAATTTTATTTGTTGCAGCTATTACTATTACTCCATTATCATCTTCAAACCCATCCATTTGAGTAAGAAGTTCATTTAATGTTGCTTCTCTTTCATCATTGCTTTTGCCACTTCTTTCTTTTCCTATTGCATCAATCTCATCAATAAATACTATTGAAGGAGCATGAGCTTTTGCTTTTGCAAATAGTTCTCGTACTCTTTTTGCTCCCATTCCCACATATATATGCACAAAACTAGCTCCACTTTGATAAAAGAATGGTACTTGAGCTTCACCTGCAACTGCTTTTGCTATAAGTGTTTTTCCAACACCAGGAGGCCCAACTAAAAGTACACCTTTAGGTAGTTTTACCCCAAATTCTAAATATTTTTTTGGTTTATTTAAAAAATCTACTATCTCTTGAAGTTCTTGTTTAATTAGGTCTATTCCAGCTACATCATTAAATGTAATATTACTATGTACTGCATCAATATTCTGTTGTTCATTTGTACTGATATTTATAGAAGTTTGCTTTTGTTTTTGTTGAGTTAGTTGTTCTTCAAAAGAGTTACCAGGAAGATATTTTTTTATTTTTTCTTTATAAATTCGTAAAAAAAATGCTGCTCCCATAAGTAAAAAAAGAAAAAATAAACCTATATAATAAGAACTTCCTTGAATAGCATTACTACTTTTGTACATTGTATAAAAAAATAAAATAAAAAGTACAACTGCAGATATAATCATCAATTTTAAATTTTTATCATAATTATTAGTATTTTGAGACATTAATTTTTTCCTTTACTTCATAATTATCTATTGTAATCCAATCACCAACTAAATCTATATTTGAAATTACCTCTATTTTATTAAAAAACTGATCTAATCCTGTATAAATACCATTTTTTTCACTCTCTATAAGTATTTCTAAAGGCTCATTCAAATCTTTTCTAAAATTATAATTATTTTGTTCAATTATATTAACTAATTCATTATATCTAATTTTAGAAATATTTCCATTTACTTGACTACCCATCACTGCACTTGGTGTTCCATCTCTTTTACTATATGTAAAAGCATGTACATGAGTTAAAGGAAATTTTTTAAGATTATGCATAGCTTCAGTCCATAAATCATCAGTTTCACCAGGATGTCCTACTATAAAATCAGTTCCTAATGCATAGCCATAACTAGCTATATGTTCAAATAATTCTAAATCATCTAAAACTTTATTTCGTCTATTCATAATAGTAAGCATAGTTTTACTAGTATGTTGAAGTGCTATATGAAGATGTTTTGCCATCCATGGTTCACTCAAGATCTCTTTAAATTCATCATCAATTTGTATAGGCTCAACTGAACCTAATCTTATCCGTCTAACACCTCTAATCATTGATATCTTTTTAAGTAATTTTGCCATTGAAGTATGTTGTTTTTTACCATAACTTCCTACATTTGTACCAGTTAAAATAAACTCACCAAAACCATTACTAGCTAATGTTGTAATTTGTTCTAATATTTTATCTTCACTATAACTTCTAGCATCACCTCTTACAAATGGTATAATACAATAAGAACATCTAAAGTCACACCCCTCTTGTACTTTTACAAAGGCTCTACTTTTACCAATCATTTGTTCAATAATTGTATCATCTATATGTTCTAAATCTCCAGCTTCAAAAAATCTTGATTCATCTTTTAAAAGAGTATTTATTTTTTCTTTTTCACTATGTCCAAAAAGTGCATCTATTTTATTATCTTTAAAAAGGCCTTCACCTTTTGTCCATACCCCACACCCTGTAAATATCACTCTTGGATTATTTGGTAATTTTTTTAAATGATTTATATAGTTTCTTGCTGTACTATCTGCACTATTTGTAACTGTACATGAGTTAATTACAACTATATTTGCTTCATTTTCATCTAAAGTTATATCAAAATCTTTTAAATTTGACATCATTACTTGAGAATCAAAAACATTGGTTCTACAACCAAAAGTTTTAAAATATACTTTCTTAGCCAACTTCAGGTCCATCAAATAATCCTGCTTGAGTAGATCCTGGTAATAAATTATCAGGGTCTGCTGCTGCATGAGCATTTACTCTTAATGTTTGTGTAGGGTAAGCTAATTTAATATCATCTGCAGCTTTAAAAGCATCAAGTATCTCCATACTAATAGTACTTCTTAAAGCCAATGTTGCATGAGAATTTGTAAAATACCAAGTAGATACAACAATACCGTAAGACTCAACAAAAGTAAAAATTCTAGGGTCAACTCCAGTACTTCTTAATACATATTTTGTACGCATTTTACTTAAAGATTTTCTAGTAATATCTGCATACCCTTTTGAGTATTGTTTAGCTATCTCTTTAGCTAAATGTGCAGCTTTTTTATGATTTGAATCAAAAGTAATATTTATATCAATTCCATCCCAAACAGTTCTTAGACTATCATAAGTATAATTAGCAATTAAATCTGTAAAAATATAGTTATTTGGTATAAAAAACACTCGTCCTGTTCTTCTATTTTTCATATATGATGTAAGTGTAATATCTTCTCTAATTGATATTTTAAACAATGAAATATCAAGTACATCACCAACTGCTTCAGTACCGTCTTTAGTTACTTTTATTCTATCACCAACTTTAATTGAACCACTTGTCATAATCACAACCCAACCAAACATAGACATAAACCAATCTTTTAATGCAATAGCAATACCTGCAGAAGCAAATCCTAAAAATGTAACAAGATTTGAGGCATTATCGATATAAGTAAAAAGCAAAATTACAATCACTATAAATACAAAAATAAAATTAATTAATCTATGAGTACTATAATGTTGATCATCATCTTTAATATATTTTTTAACAACCATCTTAACAAGCGATGCAACTACAAATAAGGCTAATAAAATAAGTACCAAATATAATATCTCTTTTGCTTGTTTTTTAATATTATTTTGAGTTTCAAGTACAATTTGTTCAATTCTTCTGCTATATACATCATTGGTAGTTGATACAATATCATGAACTAAGAAAAAGTCTTTTTGTTCTCTTTGTAAATATTCTAGTTTCTTTTTGAGTTTCTCATCAGGTTTTAACTCTAACATCTGTTTAATTATAGATATTTGTTTTGTTAAAAGTGGTTGTAGTGCTTCTACTTCATTTTTAATTCTTGCATAGTTCATTTTATATGAATTTAAAATTTTTATATTTGAAAAAGCTTCAATCATATCCCAAGGATTATTTATCTCAGGTGATACAGTAATTTCAGGTGGTTTTATAAGTGTTCCTATTGGTGAATCTTTATATTCGCTAATTAACTGTAACTCATTTTCTTTAATTTTTATCTTATTGTTTAGTTGATATACAAGTTCTTTGACTTTTGTAATACTTGATTTTGAGAGTTTTTTTAGTTTTAATTTAATTCCATCTAATTCAGCTTCAATATCTCTATATGTTCTATAATTACTATATCTTTTTAACCAAATATTATTTTTAAGTTTTGATTCTATTTCTTCTAATTCTAATGTTAATTTTGCTAAATTCTTTTCATCTTGAACTTTTTTTTCTTGTTCTTTTTTAGCTCGTTCTTGTTCTTGAATAATTTTTTGTGCTTCAACAATTTGTTTTTGAGTTTGTTTTTGTAACTCTTTTGATATAGGTTGTTGTACAATAACATCTTGTAGATCTTCCTGTGAATACATAGATTGTAATAGAATAAAAATTAAAAAAATATATCTATACAATTTCATTATATTAAATACCCTTTTAATATATCAATTACATCATTTTTAGATACTTCACCAGTAATTTTACAATCACCTATTCCTATGGCTAAAATAAATTTGATTTTATTATCTAATGATTTTTTATCTAAAAAGAAATGTTCATAAAACTCTTCAACATCATTTATTTCATAGTTTGTAGGTATATCATAGCTTTGTAACAACTCTTTTATACTCTTTGATTCATCTTCACTCATAAATCCTAGTTTTACACTTAAATCATTTGCCATACATATACCAATACCTACAGCTTCACCATGCAAATATTTCTCATATTTTGTTTCATTTTCAATTACATGCCCAAATGTATGCCCATAGTTTAATGCAGCTCTTAAGCCTCTTTCTCTTTCATCCTGAGATACTACCCAAGCTTTTGTTTGTACAGATTTTTCAATAGCACTTATTATATTTTCTTCATTATCTAATCTATTATTTTTCAACCATTCAAAAAAATCTTTATTAAAACAAACTGCCATCTTAATAATCTCTGCAACACCTGCACTAAATTCTCTTTTTGGTAGAGTATTTAAAAATGATGGATCAATATGTACACTATTTGGTTGCCAAAATGAACCAATTAAATTTTTTCCATATTTATTATTTATACCAGTTTTACCACCAACACTAGCATCAACTTGTGATAATAAAGTTGTAGGAACTTGTATAAAATCTATACCTCTTTGATATATAGAAGCAGCAAATCCAGTCATATCACCTATAACCCCACCACCAAGGGCAATAAGAATTGATTTTCTATCAAGTTTTTGTTCAAAACAATGATCTAATATCATATCTAAACTTGTCATATTTTTATATTGCTCACCATCTGGAACACTAACAACGCTTAATTGTTTAGCCTTAATTTTATCTTTTATATAATCCAAATGTAAAGTACTCACAGTTGGATTTGTAACAATCACAACTTTTGTATCAAGTTTTATATCTTGTAATTTTTGAATATATATATTATAATTATTTTTATTTGGTAGTTCTATTTTAACAGTCATTTTTTGCCTATGTATATTTGTTTGGTTTATTAATTAATATTATACAAAATAATATCTAATTATTATCTAATAAATCGTATTTTAGTTGTGCTTAATTTTACAATTTGGGAAGATTTAGAACAATTAAAGTTATTTTTATCTTCAATCACTACATCACAGCTTTTCAAAGCAAAATTAATATCAAATTCTTCACCTGTCTTATTTGCAGAAGTTGAATATATTTTTTTAAACTTTTTTATTATCTTATGATGATTAGAATTTTTATCAATTACTCTAAAAGCTTCTTTGTTAGGATAAATAAAAGTTGTATTTTTTGATCTTCTAATCATATTTTTAAATTTTGTTGGTACTCTTGTATTTTGTTTTAATGTTTTAAAAGAATCTATAGTTTGAAGTATTTTTTGATTTTGTGGTCTTTGTTTTATAAT
This sequence comes from uncultured Arcobacteraceae bacterium, assembly GCA_964486745.1. Taxonomy (GTDB): domain Bacteria; phylum Campylobacterota; class Campylobacteria; order Campylobacterales; family Arcobacteraceae; genus JAYEFX01. Next base: position 31,395 of record CAZAOJ010000004.1, on the reverse strand, counting down.
TGCTAGTTTTTTATCATCATAAGATAAAAAACCAGCTGTTGTATCAGTTTGAACTAGATAAACTAGTTCTTTAGTCATTCAAAAACTCTTGAATAGATTTAGGTAATAACCCTTCTTTATTTTTTTGAGCAATTATTGCTTGAATAGATGCTAAAGCTCCAGCAACTGTGGTTACATATGGTACATTCATTCTAAGAACCATTCTTCTTATTTCTATTCCATCATCTTTACTAGAACTTGTATCATCACTTGTATTAATAGCCATCACAATCTCTTCATTTGCTAAACTATCAACAATATTTGGTCTACCTTCACTAACTTTTAATACTTTTTCACAAGCAATTCCAGCTTCATTAATTACATTATATGTTCCACTTGTTGCAACGATATCAAAACCTAAATCAATTAAGCCTTTGGCAATTTCACAAGCAAATTCTTTATCTAAATTAGCAAGTGAAATAAATACTTTCCCACCATTTTCAGGAAGATGATTTTTTGCTGCACATTGAGATTTTGCAAAAGCTGTTCCAAAATCAGCACTAATACCCATAACTTCACCAGTACTTTTCATCTCTGGACTTAAAATCAGATCTGCACCATGAAGTTTATTAAATGGGAATACTGCTTCTTTAACACTTACATGACCTTTTAGAATAGGTTTTAAAACTCCATTATTTTCTTGTACAATGTTTTTATCATATACTTTTAAAGCATCTCTTAAACTCTCACCCCACATAACTCGTGTTGCTATTTTAGCCAATGGCATACCTGTAGCTTTACTTACAAACGGTACAGTTCTACTTGCTCTTGGATTTACTTCAATTAAATATATTTTATCTTGATAAATTGCATATTGAGTATTCATTAAACCTTTTACACCAAGATTTAATGCCATACTTTTTGTTTTTTGCTCAACTTCTTTGATTAGCTCATCACTTAAACTCATAGGTGGTAATGAACAAGCACTATCTCCACTGTGAACTCCAGCTTCTTCAATATGTTGCATAATTCCACCAATATATACATCTTTTCCATCAGTAATACAATCAACATCAAGCTCAATAGCTCTATCTAAAAACTTATCAATAAGTACAGGAGCATCATTTGACACCATTACTGCTTCATCCATATACTGTCTTAATTCATCTTCACAATAAACTATCTTCATACCTCTACCACCAAGTACAAATGATGGTCTAACTAATACAGGATATCCAATAGTTGTAGCAATTCTTACAGCTTCTTCCACTTCAACTGCTGTTCCATTTTCAGGTTGTAAAAGTCCAGCTTTTTCAACAAAAGTTGAGAATTTTTCTCTATCTTCTGCAAGATCAATAACTTGTGCAGTTGTACCAATAATTTTACCACCCATATCATGAATAGCATTTGCAAGTTTTAATGGAGTTTGTCCACCAAAATGAACTATAATACCATCAGGTTGTTCAGTTTCAATTACTGATCTTACATGCTCAAAATCAATAGGTTCAAAATACAATTTATCACTTGTATCATAATCAGTACTTACAGTTTCAGGATTACAGTTATACATAATTGTTTCAACACCCATCTCATTTAATGCAAATGATGCATGTACACAACAATAATCAAACTCAATACCTTGACCAATTCTATTTGGTCCACCACCAATAATCATTACAGATTTTTTATCTGATTTTTTATTTGTAACTTTTGGTAATTTTGTAATATTTGTAGTTGAATATAAGTATGGTGTTAAAGCTTCAAATTCAGCTGCACAAGTATCAACTTCATTATATTCAAATTCTATATTTAAAGATTTTCTTGCATTATAAATTGTATTTTCATCACTGTTTATAAGCGTTGCAATCATTTTATCACTAAATCCAAATGTTTTAGCTTTTCTTAAAAGAGCTTCATCTTTTAAAATATTTTCTTTTGCACCTTTAATCATAAGCTCCATTTGATATATCTCTCTAAATTGAGATAAAAACCAAGGATCAATTTTACTTAATTCAAAAATATCTTCATTTGTAAGACCTTCTCTCATACCTTGCATAAGATATAAAAGTCTATGTTCATTTGGTCTTCTTGTCTCTTTTTTAATCGTATCAAGATCAGCTTTCATTTCATCAAAACCACATAGTCCAGTTTCAAGTGAACATAAAGCTTTTTGCATAGATTCTTTAAAAGTTCTACCCATAGACATAACTTCACCAACAGACTTCATAGAAGTTGTCAAAGTACTATCTGCATTTGGAAATTTTTCAAAAGTAAATCTTGGAATTTTTGTAACAACATAATCAATAACAGGTTCAAAAGATGCAGTTGTTCCTGTAATATCATTTTTAATCTCATCAAGTGTAAAACCAACAGCAAGTAATGTTGCAACTTTTGCAATAGGATACCCTGTAGCTTTTGATGCAAGTGCAGATGATCTTGAAACTCTTGGATTCATCTCAATTACTATCATTCTTCCTGTTTTTGGATCAATAGAAAATTGTACATTAGATCCACCTGTATCAACACCAATCTCTCTTAAGATTGCAAAAGATGCATTTCTCATGTTTTGGTATTCTTTATCTGTAAGAGTAAGAGCAGGAGCTATTGTAATAGAATCACCTGTATGTACTCCCATAGGGTCAACGTTTTCAATTGAACATATAATAATACAGTTATCAGCTTTATCTCTAATAACTTCCATCTCATATTCTTTCCATCCAAGCATTGATTCAATAATCTCAATCTCATTTATAGGACTTGCATCAATACCTGTTTTTGCAAGTTCTATAAACTCTTCCATATTATATGCAACACCACTTCCAAGCCCACCAAGAGTATAACTAGCTCTACTAATTACAGGGAATCCAATAGACTTAGCAACAGCAACAGCTTCATCAGTTGTATAAGCATAATCACTTTTAGGTAAATCCATACCAATTTTAATCATAGCTTCTTTAAATGCTTGTCTATCTTCACCTTTTTTTATAGCTTCAGGATTAGCTCCTAAAAATTCAATACCTTCAAGCATACCATCATCATGCATTTCCATAGCGACATTTAATGCAGTTTGTCCACCCATAGTTGGTAATATTGCATCAATATTTTCTTTTTTAATAATTTTTGAAACCATCTCTTTAGTAATTGGCTCAATATATGTTTTATCAGCAAATTCTGGATCTGTCATAATAGTTGCGGGATTTGAGTTAATCAAAACAACTCTATATCCAAGTTCTTTTAAAGTTTTAGTAGCTTGAGTACCAGAATAATCAAACTCACACGCTTGACCAATAATAATTGGACCTGATCCAATCAATAAAATAGACTTAATATCTTCTCTTTTTGGCATTAATATTCCTTAGCATTTTTACATTATAAATTTCGTCATTTTAACTAAAATATGCTTAAAAACAGTAGAAATATAAATAATATTAGTGTAGTTAAATTAACTAGTTGGTAAAGAGAAATTTTGAGTTTTAAATATTCCATCATTGTCAAAAAAACAATAATATAAAAAATCTTTTTTTACACTAAGATTTGTAAGATATCTAAGTGCTAAATTTGCTTGCAGTGAAGCTATATTCATCACAATTGGAGTAGCAATTCCCTTTGGAATTCTATTTGTTATTTGAAAAACATCCTCAAATGATGCTTTATCAAAAAAACAAACCTGACCATGAAACTCTTCAACAGAACCATAAATCCAAGGAGTATTTTGTTGTTTTGAAAAATTATTAATTGATGCACGAGTTGGAAGGTTATCCGTGGCATCAAGTATTAAATCATATTTAATTTGATCATGCTGTGTATACTTTACAAAACCATCAAAATCCATATCTAAAGCAGTTATATCTGCATAATCACATCGATTTTTTAGTAATTTTTTTAATACTTCAGATTTTTTTTCACCATTATCTTTAGTTGTAAATGCTATTTGTCTATGAATGTTATGAATACCTACTTCATCAAAGTCTACTAAAGTTATATGCCCTATTCCACTACTTCCAAGAGCAATACCAAGTGAACAGCCAAGCCCACCACAGCCAATAATTGCAATCTTTTTATCTTGTAAAGAGTTTTGAATCTCTTCACCCCAAAGTTTAATTTGTCTTGAGAAGTATTCTTGCATATTTAGACTTTATTTAACTCTTCAAATTGAAGTTTTGCATCATCTAAAAGTTTTTGTGCTTCATTGATTTTATTCATACCTTCTTTATATACTTTTACACTATTTTCCAAAGTTATTTGAGGATCTATTAATTTATCTAATAATTTTTTTGCATCTTCTATTTTACTTTCAAAATCTAAATTTTCTTTATTATTTTTTATACTATCACTCATTATTTCTCCTGCAAAATATTTCGTACATAATCGTCAAATTTATCAACTTCAACCAAAAATGCATCATGACCATAATCACTATTAATTACTTTATATGTAACAATATCACTTTTGCCAATCTTTTTCATAGTATCATATATTTCTTGCATCTCTTCAGGTCTAAAAAGTAAATCTCCGCTAAAAGATATAAGATGAAGATTGGATTTTATTGTACCCAAACTTTGTTCAAGAGTATCACTTCCCCTTGAAGCATTAAATATATTCATAGTTTTAACTATATATAAATAACTCAATGGGTCAAATTTATGTGGGAAATTATATCCATTGTACTCCATATACCTTTCAACTTCAAAACGTCCAAAAAGTTCGTATAACCCATCTTGATTAACATATCTTCTACCAAATTTATTATCCATACTTTGTGGACTTAAAAATGAAATATGACCAGCCATTCGTCCAACAGCTAAGCCTTTTAAACCATTTTTCTTTATATCTTCTGGTTCATAATAACCATCTTTAAAATCTGGATCATTTCTAATTGCTTCAGTTGTAACTTTATTATAAGCAATTGCCCAAGGTCTTGTATATGCAGTTGAAGCTATCATAATAATATGTTTTGCAAATTTGGGATACTCTACAGCATAACAAAGTGCTTGCATACCACCTAAACTTCCACCTACAACTGCATAAACACTATTTATTTCAAGATATTTCATAACTCTAATTTGAGCTTTTACAATATCTGAAATTGTTAGAACTGGAAATCTAAATCTATAAGGTTTTCCATCAAGTGGATGTGGACTTAAAGGTGAAGTTGAACCAAAGCATGATCCAATATTATTCATACATATTACAAAATATTTAGTAGTATCTATTGCTTTCCCATCTCCTATAAAACTATCCCACCATCCAGCTTTACTCTCACCTTCATAGACTCCAGCTGCATGATGAGAACCAGTTAATGCATGGGTAATAATAATTACATTTGATTTATCAGCATTTAACTGACCATAAGTTTCATAAACTACTTCAAAGGGCTGTAGAATCCGACCACTTTCACAATAAAGAGGTTCATCAAAAGTTACTTTATTTGTATTTATCTTCACTTAGATATAGTCCTAAAGTACCTTAGATAGTGCGTCAATTAAATCATCACTATTTTCAAGACCAATACTAAGTCTAATAAGACCTTCACCTATACCAGAATTTTGTAACTCTTGCTTAGATAGTTGTTGATGAGTAGTAGAAGCTGGATGAGTTATAATTGATTTACTATCTCCAATATTTACTACACAAGAGAATATCTCAATATTATCTACTATATTTTTTGCAGTATCTAAATCTTTTACTTCAAAACTTAATAATCCACTATTACCACCATTTAAATATTTTCTAGCTCTTTCATAGTTAGAATCAGATTTTAATCCTGGATAGTTCACTTTTAAAACATTCTCATGTGCTTCTAAAAATTGTGCAATCTTAAGTGCATTTGATGAATGTTTTTCCATTCTAAGACTTAAAGTTTCAAGTCCTTGAATCATCAACCATGAATTAAAAGGTGATGGAGAAGCTCCTAAATCTCTTAATACACTTAATAGTATTCTCATTATAAAAGGTGGAAAAGGAAGATCTGTATAAACTAAACCATGATATGATGCATCAGGAGTATTAAAATGATCATATCTTTTATTTCCTTTTATTTTTTGCCCACTTGTATCACTATCTACTATAATTCCACCAAGTGCCAACCCTTGACCAGTAGTATATTTACTAGTGCTGTGTACAACTATATCAACACCATGTTTAATTGGATTACACAATATTGGTGTTGCAACTGTATTATCAACAACTGTTATAATATTATGTTTATTAGCAATAGAAACTATAGTTTCAAAATCAGCTACACAAAGATTTGGATTTGTTAAACTCTCAAATAGTATAAGTTTTGTTTTTTCATCAATCAACTCTTCTAGATTTGATGGATTAGTAACATCAAATTTTCTACTTGTAATTCCAAACCTTTTAATAGTATGATCAGTTAAAGTTGAAGTTCCACCATAAACCGCAGATGCTACAACTATATTATCTCCAGCTTCACAAAGATTTACTATACATGAAAAAATAGCACTCATACCACTAGCAGTTGCAATTGCAGCTACTCCACCTTCAACTTGTGCAAATCTTTTTTCAAAAACTGCACTTGTAGGATTCATAAGTCTTGTATAAATATTTCCTAGTTCTTTTAACGCAAAAAGATTAGCAGCATGTTCTGAATCTCTAAATTCATAAGCTGTACTCATATAAATAGGTACACTCATAGTTCCTTGAGTATCTTTATCATAACCTGCATGTAATGCTATTGTTTCTTTTTGCATAAATTTTCCTTTTTTATCTATATATAATTTTTATATATGGTAGTTTGGAGCTTCATTTGTAATAGTTACATCATGTACATGTGACTCTTTAAGCCCTGCACTAGTAATCTCTACAAACTCTGCTGTTTCTTGAAATGTTTTAATATCTTTACTTCCAAGATATCCCATACTACTTCTTAATCCACCAATAAATTGGTGTACAATATCTCCCATATCACCTTTGTATGGAACCATACCTTCTATACCTTCTGGTACTAGCTTATCTGCAGCAGTTCCCTCTTGAAAATATCTATCAGTACTACCTTTTGTCATAGCTCCAATTGATCCCATACCTCTGTATGTTTTAAATTTTCTACCATGACTTAAAATAACTTCACCTGGAGATTCTTCAGTACCAGCAAGTGCAGATCCCATCATAACACAACTAGCACCAACTGCAAGAGCTTTTGCTACATCACCAGAGTACTTAATACCACCATCAGCAATAATTGGTACACCATATTTAGCTCCCATTGCTGCACATTCATCTATTGCAGATATTTGAGGGACACCAACACCTGCAACAATTCTTGTTGTACAAATAGATCCTGGACCAATACCAACTTTTACTGCATCTGCACCCATTTTTATTAAATCTTCTACAGCTTCTTGTGTTGCTACATTTCCTGCAATAACATCAACATCAAGTGTTTCTTTTATAATTTTAACTGTATCTAAAATACCTTTACTATGCCCATGTGCTGAGTCTAATACAAGTACATCACATCCAGCATTTGCTAAAGCTGTTGCACGATCAAATTGACCAACACCAATAGCTGCAGCAACTCTTAATCTTCCATGCTCATCTTTATTTGCATTTGGATACTCGATCTTTTTGTTGATATCTTTAATTGTAATTAAACCTTTTAATTTATTATCTTTATCAACAATAGGTAATTTTTCAATTTTATTTTTATGCATTACTTCAGCTGCAGCTTCAAGTGTAGTTCCAACTATTCCTGTAATTAATGGCATTTTAGTCATAACGTTTAATGCTAATTGTGAAAAATCTTTTATAAATCTCATATCTCTATTTGTTAAAATACCTAATAAGATATTATTCTCATCAACTACAGGTACTCCTGAAATTTTATATGTACTCATAATATCTTCAGCATCTTGAAGTGTTTGATTTGGATGAATTGATATTGGATCAATTATAATTCCACTTTCAGATTTTTTAACTTTTTTAACTTGTAAAACTTGAGAATCAATATCCATATTTTTATGTACAACACCTATACCACCAAGTCTTGCCATTGCAATTGCAGCTTTGTATTCAGTAACTGTATCCATTGCTGCACTTACAAAAGGAATATTTAAACTGATATTTTTAGTTAATTTTGTTTCTAAACACACTTCTTTTGGTAATACTTCTGATTTAGCAGGTACTAGTAATACATCTTCAAATGTTAACGCTCTTTTTCTAATTCTCATATTTATATTCCTTTTTATTTTTTATAATTTGCTACAGATTCTAAGCTCATAGCACCATCAAACAATGTTTGCTCATCATATGCTTTTGCAATTAGTTGTAAACCTATTGGCATGTCATCACTATCTTTTGCAACTGGTACACTAATAGCTGGTAATCCAGCTAAGTTTACTGATATTGTATAAATATCACTTAAATACATCTCTAAAGATGACTTAAAAGCACCAAATTTTGGTGCAGTTGTAGGAGCTACAGGACTTAAAATAAGATCAGCTTCAGCAAATATAGTTTCATAATCATCTTTTATTAAATGTCTTACTTTTTGTGCTTTTATATAATATGCATCATAATACCCACTACTTAAAACAAAAGCACCAAGCATAATTCTTTTTTGCACTTCAGGCCCAAAACCTTGTGTTTTTGTTTGCATATACATATCTTTAAGTCCAGCATCACCTTTTCTATTTCCATATCTTACACCATCAAATCTAGCTAAATTTGCACTTGCTTCTGCAGTTGCAACAATATAATAAGAAGCTACATGTTTTTTTGTATCCATCATAGTTCTTCTAATAATTGTATGCCCTGCATCTTCAAGTTGTTTTATAGTTTTTTCAAATGTATTTTTAATATCTTGTGAAGCTTCTTCAATAAAGTTATCTATTACTGCAATTGTTAATTTTTTATCTTTATTTAAATTAGGAGCAACAGGTGTATAATCAACATTTGCACTAGTACTATCTTTTTCATCATGTCCAGATATAATATCATATAAAATTGCTGCATCTTCTACATTTTGAGTTACTGGTCCAACTTGATCTAAAGATGAACTATAAGCTGTAACACCATAACGACTTACTCTTCCATAAGTTGGTTTCATACCAACACAACCACAATAAGCTGCAGGTTGTCTTACACTTCCACCTGTATCTGTACCTAATGATGCAATTGCTATACCAGCTGCAACTGCTGCAGCACTTCCACCACTACTTCCTCCAGGAGTTTTTGTACTGTCATGAGGATTTAAAGTTTTACCATAACAAGAAGATTCAGTTGAACTACCCATAGCAAATTCATCCATATTTGCTCTTCCAAATGGAGATAATCCTGCATCTCTTAAATTTTTAATAACTGTAGCATCATAAGGACTTGTATAACCTTGCAATATATTACTACAACAAGTTACATTCCAATCTTTTACATTTATAATATCTTTGATTGCAATAGGTATACCATCTCCACTAATAGATATGTTTTCACCCTTTAATTGCTCAACATAAGCACCAAGTTCTCTACTATCATTAATCTTTTTAGCTAAATCATCTCTAAGATCTTTAATCTCTTGTGTAGATAATTTTAATGCTTCTTTTAAAGTAATCAAATATCACTCCTAAAATGTAATTATATTTATTGAATATTGCTAGATTGTACCTAAAATTTGTTTATGTAGTGTTTAAAATAATTTAAAAAAAGTATAAAAAAAAGGGGCAGTAAATACTGCCCCTTTTTATAAAATCTATTAAAGATTATACAAATGAAATAAATGCCATTTGTGTTGCATCACCTCTTCTGATTCTAGTTTTAATGATAGAAGTATATCCACCATTTCTAGCCTCATACTTAGGAGCAATTTCATTAATTAATTTTTTTGTAGCTTCTTTTGATTGTAAATAAGAGAAAACTTCTCTATGTGTATTTAAATCAGCATTTCTGCTTTTTGTTACTAGTTTTTCTACATATCTTTGTAGTTCTTTAGCTTTTGGAACTGTTGTTTCAATTTTTTCTCTCTCAATTAAAGCAATTGCCATATTTTTTAACAATGCTTTTCTATGAGAAGATGTTCTGCTAAGCTTTCTATATCCGTGCTTATGTCTCATATTAAACCTTTATTACGCTTTTAATTGCTCTAGCTTTTTTCTTAAAGCAGAGGCAATATTTTCTGGAAGAGTACTATCAACTGGGAAACCAAGAGATTCTAATTTTTCAGAGATCTCATCAAATGATTTTTTACCAAGATTTTTAATATTTTTAACTTCCACTTCACTCATAAGTACTAATTCACCTAAGAATTTAATACCTGATCTATCTAATGAATTAAAACTTCTAGCACTTAAATTAAGATCTTCAATTTTTGCTATTAAATCTTTTAACTCAATAGTATCTTCACTTGATTCATTAACAGTTACTTCTGATAAATCAAATACTTTATTGAATACTGACATTTGAGAATACATAACAGTTACAGCTTCTTTAAAAGCATCAACTGGTGAAATTTGCCCATTTGTTTCCACTGTAAATACAGCTTTTTCAAAATTTGGATTATCTTCAACAAGCATCTTTTCAATATCATAAATAACTTTTTTTACTGGTGTAAAAAATGCATCCATTGGGATATAATCAGTACCAACAATTTCTCTAATATCTTCAGAAGGCATATAACCAATACCTTTTTGAATTATAACTTTAAAAGTTAAGTTACAATCTGCATTAATAGTAGCAACAGGAGCATCAGGAGAAAATACTTCTACTTCAGAATTATTTAAATCTGATCCGATGATCTCTTTTGCACCATCAAATGAATATTCAACTTCTACTTGCTCTTCATCACTATTAATTCTAAACTTAATATTTTTAAGGTTAATAATAAATACTGCAATATCTTCAAGCATACCTCTAATAGAATCAAATTCATGTCCAGCACCATCAATTTTTACTGCAATTGGTGCATAACCAACTGAGCTACTCATTAACAATCTTCTTAAAGGGTGTGCTAAAGTTATAGCATAACCACTTTCAAATGGAAATGCTGAAATTTTAGCACTATTTTCAGATATTCTTTCAATTTCTACTTCTGTTGGTAAAAATGGTGTATCTACAAATTTTTTCATATTGAATCCAACCTTATTATTTAGAATATAACTCTACGATTAATCTCTCTTCAACAGGGATTACAACTTCTTCTCTTGTTGGTATTCTTGTAAAAATTCCAAATACTTTATCAGTATCAACATCAACCCAATCAACAATACCAGTTTGATTAGTTAATTCTAACGCTCTAACTACTTGAGGGTTAGTTTTTGATTTCTCTTTTATCTCAATTTTTTGTCCAGGTTTTACAACATATGAAGGGATATCAACTTTTTTCCCATCAACTAAAACATGTCCATGAGTTGTAAATTGTCTAGCATTTGCTCTAGTTGTAGCAAATCCCATTCTATAAACAACATTATCTAATCTTTGTTCAATTAAAGTAATTAAGTTAGCACCTGTATTACCTTCAATTCTTGCAGCTTCTTTAAAGTATTTTCTAAATTGTTTTTCAGATACACCGTAAATAATTTTCGCTTTTTGTTTCTCTTGAAGTTGCATACCATACTCTGATAGTTTACTTCTTCTTTGTCCATGTTGTCCAGGAGCAAAAGGTCTTTTTTCTAAAGCAGATTTACCGTTTAGTCTTCTTTCACCTTTAAGTCCAAGGTCAGCATTAAGTCTTCTTTCTAGTTTTTCAACTGGTCCTCTATATCTTGCCATGCCTTATCCTTATACTCTTCTTCGTTTTGGTGGTCTACAACCATTATGTGGTAATGGAGTAACATCTTTGAACCATCTTACATTGATACCTTCAAGTGCACCAATTGCTTTAACAGCTGTGTCTCTACCAGAACCTGGTCCTTGAACTTTGATACCAACATTTTTGATACCATGTTCCATAGCTTTTTTCATAGCATCTTCAACTGCAGCAGTTGCAGCAAAAGGTGTAGATTTTTTACTACCTCTAAATCCTAAGTTTCCAGCACTTGACCAAGAAATTGCATTTCCTGCGTTATCAGTTACTGTTACCATTGTGTTGTTAAATGTAGCTGCAATATGAACGATACCGTCAGCAATATTCTTTTTTACAACTTTTTTTCTAGTTACTTTTCTTTTTGCCATCAGTTATCCTTATTTAGCCGCTGCGCCAACAGTTTTCTTTTTACCTTTTCTAGTACGAGCATTAGTTTTAGTCTTTTGCCCTCTACATGGTAAACCTCTTCTGTGTCTTAAACCTCTGTATGAACCTAAATCCATTAAAGCTTTAATATCCATAGCAACTTTTTTTCTTAAATCACCCTCAACCATATAAGATTTTTGAATCTCTTGTCTGATTGTTGCAATTTCTGTCTCAGTTAACTCATGAACTCTCTTATCATAAGAGATTCCAGTTGCATCTAAGATTAATCTTGAAGTATGTAAACCAATACCATAAATGTATGTTAAAGCATACTCCATTCTCTTTTTGTTTGGTAAATCTGTCCCTGCAATACGAGCCATTTACTATCCTTGTCTTTGTTTGTGTTTTTTAGTTTCGCAAATTACTCTTACGATACCTCTTCTTTTGACAATCTTACATTTGTCACACATCTTCTTTACTGAAGCTCTTACTTTCATAAGTGTCCTTTGTGTTTATATGCCATATCAACAGGCTAAAAGTTCATAAAACTTTTGCCAACTCTTTATAAAACTCTTAATTCAGTTTTACAAAAACTTCCTTAATGGTTGAAAATGGTTTGGGATTATATCCAACTTATACTTAAACAATATTTAAGGATATTATTATCGTGCTAAAGCTTTTAATTATGAATTAAATGATAATATACTAATAAATTATTATATTTTGAAAGGCCATAATGGATTTTAAAAATTTTAAAGCTGTATATATTGATGATGAACCAATTAACCTTATGCTAGTACAAGCTTACTCTTCTCAATTTGACTTAGATATTAAATGTTTTGAATCTTCAATAGAAGGACTTGATTATATTTTAAATAATGATATTGATATATTATTTACAGATTATATGATGCCAGATATTGATGGACTAGATGTAATTAAAGCATATAGAAAAATAAACTCTAATATTCCAATTATTGTAATTACTGCAGCAGGTGATGATCAAGAATTAAAAATATCTTCACTTGAAGCTGGAGCAACTGACTTTTTAAGTAAACCTATAGATCTTACAGAATTTAAAGCAAGAACAACAAATCTTTTAAAATTAAGATACTCTCAAATGCTTCTAGAAGATAAAACATTACATCTTCAAGATGAAGTAGCAAAAGCAACTAAAAAAATTATCTCTAGAGAGCATGAAGCACTAACAGTTCTTACAAAAGCAGCAGAGTATAAAAATCCAGAAACTGCAAATCATGTTGCACGTGTTGCACATTATTCAAGAGTACTAGCTAAAAAGTGTGGATTAAGTGAACGAGAGCAAGAAATTATATTTTACGCTGCACCATTTCATGATATAGGAAAAGTTGGAATTCCTGATAAAATTTTATTAAAAACTGGAAAATTAGATTTTGAAGAAAATAAAATTATGCAAACACATGCACAAATTGGGTATGAGATATTAAAAGATGCAAAGGGTGAATATCTAGCCCAAGGTGCATTGGTATCTTTAAATCATCATGAAAGATATAATGGTAGTGGCTATCCAAATGGTATAAAAGGTGATGATATACCAATTAGTGCAAGAATAGTAGCTATTACAGATGTATTTGATGCATTAACGTCAGAACGACCATACAAAAAAGCATGGAGTATAGAAGATGCTATGCAATTTTTAATAACTGAAAAATCCAAACATTTTGATCCAAAATTGGTAGATTTATTTATAAATTCTAAAAAGGAAATTCTAGAGATATATGACAATTTTAAAGAATAATTATATAAATGTTCAAATTGAACAATCAGAAATACCATGGTTAAAAATATTTACTACTAAACCATATAAAGAGTTATCTCAATGTGATAAAAAAACAAAACTTAAAATATTTGAAGCTTTAGATATTATAGAAAAAGTTATGATTGATTATTTTAAGCCAGAAAAAATAAATATAGCTTCTTTTGGAAACTATGTTCCACATGTACATTTTCATATAATGGCTAGATTTAAAGAAGACTCATATTTTCCAGAACCAATGTGGGGTAAAAAACAAAGAGAAGCTAATCTAAATATAAAAGATTTAGATCAATTTTATAATATTGTAAAAGAAAAATTATCAAAACTAGATTAATTTCTAGTTTTGATATTCTTCAAATAATTCTTTTAGTTTTTCTACTTCATTTTTTAACCATTGAAGTTTTGTAGCAAAATTATCATCAATTTTAGTTTTTGCTTTATGTTCCATATTTTCAGTTAGTTCTCTAATTTTCTCAATTTTAAGATTTGCACTTGCACCTTTAACTTTATGTGCTACATTCACAATTTTAGTATAGTTTTTTTCATTTATTGCTTCTTCTAGGGCATCTATATCTGTATTTATGTGCTCTAAAAATGTTTTAAATATCATGGTAAATACACTTGTTTGCAACCCAAGGGAAGCCGCACTAGCTTCAATATCATAATCTGAATTTTTCTTTAAAACTTGGGAATCTAAGATAACATCCTCTGCTACTATATTATCCTCATTTTTTACAATATATTTTGCTAATACATCATTCAATAATTTCTCTTCAAAAGGTTTTGGAATATATTCATCCATTCCCTCTTCTAGGAATCTTTCTTTATCTCCTGCAACTGCATTTGCAGTTAGTGCTACTATAGGAGTATGTTTTATATTATGATTATTTTCATATTCTATAATTTTTTGAGTCGCTTCTATACCATTCATATTTGGCATATTTATATCCATAAAAATAATCTCAAACTTATCACCTCTGACAATCATATCAAGAGCTTCTTGTCCATCGTTTGCAATAATAGCTTCTATACCTCTTTGTTTAAGCATAGCAATCATTAATTGCTGGTTCACAAAGTTATCTTCAGCTACTAATACAGTTGAATTATATTGTGCTAAAACATCATCATGAACAATCTGATCTGTAGCATGAGGATTTGATATCTCAACTATTGCATCATATAATTTTGATGGATTAATTGGCGCTTTTATAATTTTAAAATTATCTTTAATATTAATATCTTTATACTCATTATTTATAATAATTAGTGTAGATATACCTATATCATCGCTGTTTAATTCCAAGAAGTCTTTATATTCTATTATTAATATATCTTTATCATTTATATTATTTATACTATTTATAATATCAAGATTAACATAATGTTCTATATATTTTTTAATAATGCCAAGTTGAGATCTACATTCCATCTGCTTACAATAAATTGCAACTTTTAAATTATCATCAATATGTTGATAAACTGTTCTATCCTCTTTTGATTCAAACTCTAATATAAAATAAAATTCACTTCCTTTATTTGCTTCACTTTCTAAAATAATTTTAGATTTCATTGCTTCAACAATTTTTGAGCAAATAGTAAGTCCAAGTCCAGTACCACCAAATTTTCTTGTTACACTACTATCTGCTTGAGAAAATGGCTTAAATATATTTGCTTGTTGTTCCTTTGGGATACCAACACCACTATCTTTTACTGAAAATTTTATTTTAGCTTTACTATCTTGTTTATCTAAAAGTTCAATTCTAATTAAAATTTCACCATTTTCAGGAGTAAATTTAATAGCATTACTTAAAAGATTTGATATAACTTGCTTCAATTTTAATGAATCACCCAATAAATATCTAGGTAATGAAGGATCTAAGAAAAATAAAAGATCAATATTTTTTTCATCAGCTTTTGCAACAAAAAGTTCTACTGTTGGTTCAAATTCTTTAAAAGGATCAAATTGATGTGTTTCAAGTTCTAGTTTTCCACTTTCCATTTTAGAAATATCTAAAATATCATTAATAATACCAAGAAGTGAATTAGCACTATTATTAATTATAGATATATACCCTCTCTCTTTTTTAGGTAAATCAACACTTTCAAGTAGTTTTGCAAATCCTAAAATACCATTTAGTGGTGTTCTAATCTCATGAGACATAGTAGCAAGAAAAGTTGTTTTTGCTGCTTGAGCTGCTTGTGCTTTATTAAGTGCAATTATATATTGCGTAACATCTGATAAACTTACAATATATTGTTCATCTTGAATTTTCATAACATTGATTTGAAATATTATCTCTTTGCCATTTATAACTAATTTAGCTTGATGTTGTTTATTTTTATTTTCAATTATATAATCAACCCATTGTTTATCATCAAAATTATAAATATAACCATCCTCTTTTTTAAACTTATCTATAAAAATTTTGTAGTTATTTAAATTATCTCCACTTAAATGCATACAATCATTAAAAAATTTATAAAAAGATTTATTTGCACTTACAACTTTTTGATCTTTCATCACCATAATAGGATTTAACTGAGAATCTAAAATATCATTTGTAAATGCTTCTTTTATTTTAATTTGTTCTATTAAATTTTTTGTATCTTTATCTTTTTGATCTAAAAAGCTAATAATTTTATTTATTTGAGCTATAAAAGTATCAATATCTGATGTATTAGTTTTTTTATCATAAGTTTCATATCTCTCGTCTTTTAATAACTCAAGAAAATTAATCATCTCACTCATAGGCTCTCTTACATATGTATCATATATAATATAAGTAGTTCCTGCAAGTAATAAAAGCATTAAAAAAAGCATAAAAACCATAACTTTCTTTATCTCTATCATCTCTTGACTATTTGCCATATCTCCAATTACATAGTCCATACCAAAATTGATAAATAAAATAAAAGCAATACCAACCAAAAATATAGGAAGAATTAGTCTAGCTAATGAACTCATTTTTTTCATACGTTATCCATCCTTATTAATTTGTTTGATTAACTCATCTAAAACATTTTTAGCTTCATCTATAGAAGGTTGACATCCACCTGCTGCTTCATGTCCACCACCATCAAATCTAAGCATCAATTCACCTACATTTGTTTTTGAAGTTTTATTAATAATTGATTTTCCTGTACTATAAACTATATTTTGTTTATTTCTTCCCCATATAGCATGAATAGATATATTGACTTCAGGATAAAGCGCATATATCATAAACCTATTTCCAGGATATATAATCTCTTCATTTCTATAATCTACAATTATTAAATTCTTATGGATAGTTGAGCATCTGTGAAGTTGTTCTATAAACTCCTCTTCATATTTAAAATATAGATTAACTCTTTCTTTTATATCACTAAGCTCTAAAATATCTTCTATTGGATGTTGAGCACAGTAATCAATTAAATCCATCATTAGTTGATAATTTGAAACCGTAAAATCTCTAAATCTACCAAGACCAGTTCTACTATCCATTAAAAAACTAAGTAGATCCCAACCTTTTGGATTTAATATATCCTCTTTAGAAAATTGAGCTGCATCTGCTTTATTAGCTGCATCCATCATATCCTTAAAACGAGAAGGAAATTTGTCATCTCCACCATAATATTTATATACAACATCAGCTGCACTTGGAGCATCAGGATCAATTATATGATTATCTTTTTTTTCATTTCGTATTGTTTCACTATGATGATGATCAAATGCGATATTAACACCCTCAACATATGGCAAATTTGTTGTTATATCATTTTGATTGATTTCAATCTTTCCATCTTGCATATCTTTTGGATGTACAAAAGTTATCTCATCAATAATTCCTAGATATTTTAACAAAGTTCCACAGACCAAACCATCCATATCACTTCTTGTTACTAATCTATATTTTTTATTGCTCATAAACATATCCTTATAAAAATTATATTTTTAATATTTTATCACGAATATACTTTATCTTTCTTCTAATTATTTCTTTTGATATTTCATCTTTTCTAAATCCATCATCTATTACACTTTTTGAATTTACATCTGTAATTAAAGTGTCATTATATATATTATATTTTTTTGCTCTTAATATTATATTATCATCCAAACAGCCAAGCCAATACTTTATTGGTTTATCTAGTGAAATTATTAATAATTGCTTATCACTAATATTTAAATCTATCTTATATTCTTTCAATATCATATTAATCATATTTTTAGGTAAATCAAGTTTTTGTATATCTATTTTTATAAAGTTATATAATATGTATAAGAAATAATACTGATATATCTTAACATTAAAATATTTAGATCTATTTTTATAAAACCTATATATATAAATAAAGGTCTTTTTATCTATAACAATATCAAATATCTGCTTAGCAATATTTAATGAAAATAGATAATAAAATCCATAATATAAATATGATGTATTAAACATTTTTATAAATTCTTGAGCTATTCTTTGTTTTGATAAATCTTCTAAAGATATATCACACATTATTCTTTTAGAATTATTTTCGATTTTAAATCCAAATTTTGAAGCAAATCTCATTGCTCTTAAAACTCTTAACGAATCTTCTTTAAAACTTTTTTCATCAATAATACAAATTATTTTTTTATTAATATGTTCTAAGCCATTATAAAAATCATAAAGTTTAAAATCATATATATTTATCATTAAAGCATTTATTGTAAAATCTCTTCTTCTTGATGCTTTTATCTCATTATTGCAAATTTTTACATCAAAACCTCTATGTCCATAAGATACTTTTGTTTCTGTTCTGGGAAGTGATATATCAATACCTTGATATTTATATACAAAAAATAATTTACCAACGCCTAGTGCACCTATATCATTCATTAATTGACTAAAAAGTTTTTCAGATATATCATAAACCTCTATATCAATATCATTTGAAGAGTCTATGTGTAAAATATTATCACGTACAAAGCCACCAACAATATAGACTCTTGAAGTATATGGTAAAAAAAGTTGTTTTAAAAATTGGAGTGTTTGATTTTGTGTAGAATTTAAATGAAGAGGAAAACTGCCTTTACAGTAGTTTTCCATATCATTTATCATGTCTAATGACTAGTTAGTTAAGTATTTTGCGATTATATCACCCATCTCTGTAGTGCTTACAACCTCTTTTGCATCAAATGCTGCAATATCTTTTGTTCTATAACCTTCATCTAATGCTTTTTTAATAGCTTTATCAATAGCATCAGCAGCAGCTTCTTCATTTAATGAATATCTTAGCATCATAGAAGCTGAACTAATAGTAGCTATTGGATTTGCTATACCTTGACCTGTAATATCTGGTGCTGATCCATGAATTGGCTCATAAACAGCAGTTTTTTCACCAGTACTTGCACTTGGAAGTAATCCAATAGAACCACTTAACATACTAGCTTCATCACTTAAAATATCACCAAAAATATTTCCTGTAAGCATCACATCAAACTGCTTTGGATTTGCAATTAATTGCATAGCTGCATTATCAACATACATATGAGATAATTCAACTTCTGGATATTCTTTTGCAACCTCTTCAACTGTATCTCTCCATAATTGAGATACATCTAAAACATTTGCTTTATCAATAGAACAAACTTTTTTACCACGCTTCATAGCTAGTTTAAATGCTGTATGAGCTATTCGTGTAACTTCAGATTTTGAATATACCATAGTATTAAAAGCTTTATTTTCATCTCTACCTTTTGGTTCACCAAAATAAATTCCACCAATAAGCTCTCTTACTACCATAATATCAACACCTTTGATAATTTCTGGTTTTAAACTACTTGCATTTACTAATTCATCATATACAATTGCTGGTCTTAAGTTTGCAAAAACTCCCATCTCTTTTCTAAATTTTAATAATCCAGATTCTGGTCTTAGTTCTCTATCTAAATTATCCCATTTTGGTCCACCAATTGCTCCAAATAAACAAGCATCAGAATCTAATACTCCTGTAATTGTTTCATTTGGAAGAGGCACACCAGTAACATCAATTGCTGCTCCACCCATAAGATATTCTTCATAACTTATTGAAAAATCAAATAAATACGAAACTGTATCTAAAATTTTTATAGCTTCATCTACAATCTCTGGTCCAATTCCATCACCTTTAATGATAGATATTTTATAACTATTTCCCATTATTTATTATCCTTTTTTAGCATCTCTTGCTTTGCATAATTGATTAATCCACCTGTTGAGATTAACTCTTGCATAAATTCAGGAATTGGCGTAAATTTATATGTTTTTTTCTCATTTAAATTTTCTATACTACCCTCTTCCATATTTATTTTAATCAAATCACCCTGTTTTATTTGACCAGATTCATCAAGTTCAAAAATTGGTAAGCCCATATTAAATGCATTTCTATAAAAAATTCTTGCAAATGATTTAGCAACAATTGCAGAAACACCTGCAGCTTTTAATGCTATTGGAGCATGTTCTCTACTACTTCCACATCCAAAATTTTCTCCTGCTACGATTATATCGCCTGGTTGAACTTTTGTTGCAAATTCTGGATCTGCATCTTCCATAACATATTTTGCTAAATGGTGTGGATCACTACTATTTAAATAACGTGCAGCAATAATTAAATCTGTATCAATATTATCGCCAAAGTTCCACACTTTTCCTGTAATTATATTCATTAAAATCCCTAAATTTTTTAAATTTCTACGCCATTTTATCTAAAATATCAAAAATAATTTATTAAACGTAAAAATTAATTAGAAATTTAACTAATTTGGGTATAATCCTTTTTTACATATTCACAGATACAAGGGCCATAAAAATATGACTGCAAAAGATTTAAATAAAGTTATAGAAAAAATCATAAAAGAACACAAAGATTCTGTTCTTACTTATGAAAAATTAATTAAAGTTTTTCCTAAAACACCATCAGGTGCAAATGTTAAGAAACTAATAGCATTAACACAACTGTACAATGTTACTTTGATATCTTCTCAAGAAGAAGCAAAAAGACTAAATGCAACTGAAGCAAAAAGAAAAAAAGATCAACTAACTAAAATGATGGATGGTGAAGACGCTGAAGTTTATGATCTATTAAAAAATAAAGAATTACTAGAGTGGAGTCGTTCAGACTCTCCTGTACGTATGTACTTACGAGAAATGGGACAAATTCCACTTCTTACAAAAGAGGAAGAGATAGAAATTAGTAAAAAAATTGAAACAGGTGAAGATGCAATTTTAGATGCAATTTGTTCTGTTCCTTATTTAATTGATTTCATTTTAGAATATAAAGAACCTTTAGTAAATCGTGAAAGAAAAGTAAAAGAGCTATTTAAAAATTTCGATGGAGATGATGATAGTGATGATACTACTGAAGAAGTAGCTGAAGATGCAGAAGAACCAACAGAAGAGGAAAAAACTAGTAAAAAAGATAAAAAACTAGATAAAAGAGCTCAAATGATTTTAGATGCATTTAAAGTTCTTGAAAAAGCAAAAAAAGATTGGCAAAAATTTGTTTCTAAAGAGGAAGCAAAAAGTGATTCCCAAGAAGATCAATTAACTTTTTCATTAGCTTTAACATACAAAAAATCAATTTTAAAAAATGCACTTTTAGATTTAGGACCTACTAGTAAATTAATTACTGAAATTGTAAAAGCTATGGAAACTGCACTAAAAAGTGACACAGGTTTTGATCAAGAACTTGCAAGACTTGAGTATAAATTACCATTGTTCAATGAAACATTAAAGAAAAACCATAATGAATTACTTGAAAATATCTTAAATATGAGTAAAGTACAAATAGCAGCATCTGTACCTGAAGCTACTATGGTTAGTACTTATATGGAGATTAAAAAACTTTTTCAAACAAAAGAAGCAAGTAAAGATAGTTTTAATTTAGATGAAGAAGAACTAAAAAGTATCCTTGAACAAATTAAGCTTGGTAAAAAGATTACTGATTCAGCTAAAACAAAAATGGCAAAATCAAATCTAAGACTTGTTGTATCTATTGCAAAAAGATATACAAATAGAGGATTACCATTTTTAGATCTTATTCAAGAAGGTAACATTGGATTAATGAAAGCTGTTGATAAATTTGAATACAAAAAAGGTTACAAATTTTCAACTTATGCAACTTGGTGGATTAGACAAGCAATAAGTAGAGCTATTGCGGATCAAGCAAGAACTATTAGAATTCCTATTCATATGATTGAAACAATTAATAGAATTAATAAAATCATTAGAAAGGGTATCCAAGAAAATGGTAAAGAGCCAGATGTAGATCAAATTGCAAAAGAAGTTGATTTACCTGTTGATAAAGTTCGGCAAGTTATTAAAATCACAAAAGAACCTGTTTCTTTAGAAGCACCTATTGGAAGTGATGATGATGGTAAATTTGGTGACTTTGTGCCAGATACTCATAGTCCAAGCCCAACAGATAATATTATGAAAGAGGATTTACAAAGACAAATTGATCAAATACTTTCGCAATTAAATGAAAGAGAACAAGCTGTAATTAGAATGAGATTTGGTCTTATGAGTGATGAGAGTGATAGAACTCTTGAAGAAATTGGTAAGGCACTAAGTGTAACACGAGAGCGAGTTAGACAAATTGAATCAAGTGGTATTAAAAAACTAAAACATCCAAAAGTTGGAAGAAACCTTAAAAACTACGTAGAGAGCTAATATATGTTTGAAAAATGGATTGAGATAGACTTAAATCCACTTTTGTCTTTTGATGAAAATGGAAAAATAATATATTCAAATAGTGAAGCTCAATACCTATTAAATAAAGTACATCCAAAAGTACTTTATGATCTAACACTACAATATGCTCCAAAGTCTTATGGAACAAAAACTTCATATATAAATCATAATCTTGGAAACTATCTATTATATGCACTTACTGTTGGATATGAAAATGATCATGAAATTTGTCTAAAGTTATATAAAAGTTCTCAACCTAAAAAAGAAAAGAAATTAAGTACAAATGCACAAATGACAAATCTTTTTTCAATACTTGATTTAGCTATTAGTACAAATAAGATGAAATCAAAAGCAAAATTTCTAAAATATTATGATCCTTCAATTCCTGATTTTAAAATTGTTATCAATGATCTTATTAAATTGCTAAACTATATTTATGAAAGTTTTAATAAATATGAAACAATATCAACACATGTAAGATATAAAACTGGTGAGTATATAAAAGTTGATGATAAAAAAAGACCACTAATATGTATAGATATAGTTTATAAAAATGAAGATATAAAAGATACATTTCAAACTAATAAAATAGAAGATTATGCATCTAAAATAGATGCATTAATAGAAATAAAGCCAGATACTATTAGTATCAATCTTCCTTTGATCTTAGAATAAAACTTATCACTAAAGCACCAGCTGGTACAATAATAAGTCCAAACATATAAGCATATGTATTAAATAGTTTATTATTTACCAGGAAAAAAAATCCAACCACTAAACCAATATAACCAACTATTCTATAAATCGAACTAGCTGCAGTGAAACTTGAAAAAAAGTTTTTAAATGTATGCTGTTTTACTCTTTTCTTCTCTTCTTGAATTATAACTTTAGCATCTTCTTTGCTAATCTCATCATAATTAATAGGATCATCACTATATAGATCAAAAGGGTCTTCTATTTTATCAATTTTATCTGGATCACTTAAATCTATTTGTTGTTTTTCTATTCTTGATTTTATATTATTTTTATATCCTAAAAAAGCACCAATAGTGATAATCAATGATGAGAAGAATGCAATTTGTGTATTTAAAAGCCATATCATATTACCTTGTAATAAACAAAATACAATTACAGCTATCTCAATAACTATAAATACCTTTGCAAATATTTTAATCATCATCTTCATCAAAATTGTTATCACCATATTTTGCTCTATGGGCATAACGGGGATCATTTTCTAATTCATCGAAACTTTTAGCAGCTTTTTTATAAGCTTTATATACATTTAATACTGCTGCAGCTATTCCTAAAGCAACACCAATCCACAAAGTCCAAGTATATCCTGTAAGATTTTTTAAACCTAAACCAATACCAACACCAATTAAAAGAGCGACAACCATAGATATACCTAAAGATAGGTTATCTAAGGCTTCTAATTTTGGTCTATGCTTTGGTTCAAAGTTATTTTTATTTTCATTCATCTATATATCTTAAAAGTATGTACAGCAATAATCAGTAATTGATTTTACTTTAATATCAAATGATGAATTTGCTGGAACTTCAAAATATTCTCCAGCCTTAACAGTTTCCCAATTACTATCTTGTTCTAATAAAATTTCTACTTCTCCAGAGATAATCTCCATATGTTCTGCTGCTTCAGTGCCAAAAGTATAAGTTCCAGGCATCATAATTCCCAAAGTTTTTCTAATACCATCTTTATCAATAACAGATCTACTAGTAACATTTCCATCAAAATATACATTTGCCTCTTTTGTAATTTGAGCATGTGCAAAACCAGATTCATTTGATGAAGCTTTATTTACTTCATAATCTACAACTTTAGATGTTGTACCAAGAGATTTTAAAAATTCTATTACAGTTAAATGTTTTGGATGAGTTGCATATCTATGTAACTCCTCTTTTGATCCAACAATCACTGTAAGTGCCAAATCATAAGCTCTATCTTCAACTGCAAAATTTACTCCAACTTCTAATGCCAAAACAAAATCTATATCATTTTGAAGATTTTGTAATTTTTGTATAATTTCATCTTTCTTTTCAAAACCTTGTGGTGTAAGTTTTAAAAATACTATATGTTTTACCATTTTATAACTCCTTCATAACTTCATTAGCTGCAGCAATACAACTGTCTATTTGTTCATTAGTCATAGTATCACAAATAAATCCAGTTTCATAAGCACTACAAGCAAAATAAAAACCTCTTTTTAACATCTCTTGATGAAATTTTGCAAATCTGTCAAAATCACAAAGCCCTACTTCTTTGATATTTGTTGGTGCTTTTTCACAAAAGAAAAATCCAAACATACTACCTCTTGTATCAACTTGTAATGGTATATTATTTTTAGATGCAGCATCTTTTAAACCGGATGTTAATCGTATAGCTTTTTGATTTAATCTATCATATATAGTTTTATCAGCTTTTAGTTTTTGTAAAGATTTTAAACCTGCAGCCATAGCTACAGGGTTTCCACTTAATGTTCCTGCTTGATATACTGCACCATCAGGACTTAAGTGCCCCATAATCTCTTTTGAAGCTGCAAATGCACCAACTGGCATACCTGCACCTATTACTTTACCAAAAGTTACAATATCTGGAACTGTATCTACAATACCAGAAGCACCTTTTAAACTTGCTCTAAATCCACTCATAACTTCATCAAATATTAATAACGCACCATGCGTATCACAAAGTTCTCTACAAACTTTTAAAAACTCTTGTGAAGCTGGAACTAATCCCATATTACCTGCAATTGGTTCAATAATAATACATGCAATATCATCACTATCTTCAAAACATTTTTTAAGATTTTCAATATTATTATATTCACATAAAAGTGTGTGTTTTGTAAGATCAGCAGGAACTCCTGGTGAACTTGGAGCTCCAAATGTAGCCATACCTGATCCCGCTTGAACTAAAAGTGAATCACTATGACCATGATAACACCCTTCAAATTTTACAATATCATCTTTTGAAGTAACACCACGAGCTAGTCTAATTGCACTCATAACTGCTTCAGTTCCACTACTTACAAATCTTACTTTGTCAATGTTATCAAACATCTCAACAATTTCGTTTGCCAATTGTGTTTCTAAAATAGTTGGAGCACCAAAACTTAATCCGTTTTTAACAGTATTTAAAACCTCATTTTCAATATCTTTATCACAATGACCAAAAATAAGTGGTCCCCAACTTTGTACAAAATCAAGATATCTATTTCCATCAATATCTATAATATAAGAACCCTCACCCCTACTAATAAACGGAGGAGTTCCTCCTACTGAATTAAAAGCACGTACAGGAGAATCAACTCCACCTGGTATTACTTTTTTAGCCTCTTCATACGCTTTTATACTTTGTTCAAACATGTTAATCCTATTTGTATTTTTCTTGGATTATACAATATATTTTTAGTTATATAGCTTATTATATCTTAAAAACTATTCCATTCATCATCCGTATCAATTGAATTGTTATCATTTATTTGAATATTTTGTTTTGATTTATGTACTAAATTATATCTATCATTATTTTTAATAGCTCTTTCTCTTTTTCTTTTTTCGGGTCCAGTATAATTTAAATCTAAAGTTTTTTTTCTATTATCTAAATTTTTACCAATAAATTCTTTTTCATTTACACTTTGTACAATCAATTTAGCAATGGTATCTGTTTGTATCGCAATTTCATTTGTTTGTGCTGCAATAGAAGCATTTTCTTGAGTTTGTTTATCTAAAGAGTTAACCGCATCATTAATTTGTTCTATTCCTGATAATTGTTCTTTACTAGCATGTTCAACATCTGTTATAAGTTCAATTGTTTTAGAAACATTCTCATTTAATTCATGATAACCGTCTATCATCATATCAGATATTTTCTTACCATCATTTGCTTTTGTTGTTGCATTTTCTACAAGTGTTTTAATCTCATTTGCAGCTTCAGCAGATCTAGAAGCTAAATTTCTAACTTCTTGTGCAACTACAGCAAATCCTTTTCCTGCTTCACCTGCGGTTGCTGCTTCAACTGCAGCATTAAGTGATAAAATATTTGTTTGAAATGCGATTTGATCAATAACTGTAATAGCTTCACTAATAGCAGTTACTTCTGTATTTATTTCATCCATTGCAATTGTTGTTTTAGATGCTAATTGTTCTCCATCTTTTGCAGAATTTGTAAGCTGTGAAGCATAACTTGACATCTGCATCACATTGCTTGTAGTACTTGATATATTAGATGTAATTTCTTCAAGTGCTGCTGCCGTTTCTTCCAATGAAGCTGCTGCAGAATTAGAATTTTTATTTAACGTCTCAACATTATTTAATAAAATATCACTACTTTCATCTAAAGTTAATCCATTTTGTTTATTTTCTATAAGCATATTAGTAATAACATCTCTTAATTTGTTTATATCTTTAATCAAAGCATCAAAAACACCATCTTTTTCAATATCATCAATTTTTAATATATTTCTATAGTCATTATTAGCATATGTTTCAAGAGTTTCATTAATTTTCATATAGTTTAATTGTTGTTGTTTTAAAGAGTTATTAATAGTATTTTTCAATTCTAATAATGAATTATTTGTTGTATTTGCTACAATCTCTTGAGATAACCACCCTTTTGATACTCTTTGCATAACATTTTGGGTATCAGCTATAAATAATTTGTCTTCTTCAATAGATTTTTTAACTTTTTGAATATTTTTATTAACAACTTCTGCCATAATACCAATTTCATCTTTTGTACCGGTATTAATACTTTCAACAGTATCTACTTCTTTATTTACATATTTAAAAAAGTTTAATAAACCTTCTTGAAATGTATTTAGTGCTTTAGTTATACCTTTCATTATTAATAAGGCTATAACTAAAGATACAATAATAAAGATAATATTAAATATAATATTTAACCATAATGAAGTTTTTACATCATTTAAATCTTTTGCAATAGTTTTAGTTAACTCATTTGATAAATAATCATCAATCTTTTTCAATAAATTTATTTTATTAGTAATAACTTTAAACCAATACGTACTATCCTCTCCAAAACCACCTATTCCAACCGTATTTTTTGCAATTTCTCTCATTCTATTTACTTCATTAACACTTTTACCAGATACTGTCTTATTATAAAATTTTATCATATCTGCAGTCGCAGCTTTCTGAAAACTAGTTAAAAAACTATCTTGTTCTGTAATAAGTTTGATAAACTTGTCTTTCATTCCTGGTAAAAACTTATTACGAGCAAAACTATTTGACATAACCGCTCGTTCTATTCCACCACGCTCTTTTGCCATAGCAAAATTATACCAAGCCAATAAATCTCTGGCTTCATTTACATTTGTTGAATCTTTAGTAATAGCACCCAATACATTTAAAAATATTGCATTCATATTTGTATAATATGCAATAGCTTTTGCTCCACCAATAGAAAAACTGTCTACACTATTTCTTATGCTATTAATTTTATTTAATTGACTTATTGCTCTTTGTAAATATTTATTAGCTTCAATATTTAACGAAGATTGATACAATTTAACTGATGCCCTGAATTTTTTAATCTTATTATTAGTTAAAACTCTTTGTACTGGTAATTTTTTTACAAATTTTTTACCTTTTGAACCTATAAATCCAGCTGTTGCACCTCTCTCTTTTTGTGTCTCATGTACCATATTACTAATGGCAACTAAAAGTTTAACCTCTCTTGAAACTTTTTCATCACTAATTCTTAAATTTTTTATAATATAATTTTCAGTTTTTTTATATAATCCAAGTTTTTTAGTAATTGTATTAAACCAATACGATGCATCAATATTAAACCCACCAATCTCTTTTGCATTTAATATTTTATTTCTTATTCTATTAACTTCTTCTACATCTTTTCCTTGTAAAGTTGTATAATAAAACTCTTTAGCATTATCAGAAGCATAATTTAAAAAATTTTCCATATAACTATTTTGCGCAGCAATCAAATTATTAAATTTAATTCTCATTCCTTTTGCAAATGTATCTCGTCCAAGAGTGTTGGTTCCAACTGCTCTTTCAATTCCAGCTCTTTCTTTAGATAATAAAAAATTTGAATACGCAACAAGTTGTCTTGTAACTTCTGGAGATTGAGATATTTTTGAAATTTCAATTACTATATTTAAAAATTTTGAATTTAACTTTGTATAATATGAAATTGCTTTACTTCCTTTTATACTCAAAGAATCAACTTGTGATCTAATATCAGAAATTTTAGATATATCATTCATTGCAGCTTGAACACTTAATGATATATTTTCATCAATTTGTTTTAAATTTACAGATGTAAGAAACTTTTTAACTTCTGATAATTTTTGATCTGTGTTTACTCTTTGTTGTGATAGTATATCAGTAAACTTTTTACCTTTACTTCCTATAAATCCAGCAGTTGCACCTCTTTCTTTTTGTGTTTCATGAACTAATTTAGAGATTTTTGTTGAAAGATCAACAGCTACTTGTAAATCTGAATATGCAGAAGTCTTATTCATACTATTTAAAATTGAATTACCTGCTATAATACTTAATGCAATTATAGGTATAATTACGAGTAAAGTTAACTTTGCTTTTATTGATAAATTATTAAACACATAGGTTCCTTATTATTTTTTAACTCGTGATAATAAAATAATAAACCTTAAGGCATTATCAAATTTTTCAATATAAAATAAATTTTTACAAATATTAGTAATACTTATTACAAAAAGGAATAATTAAATATGAAAATATCATATCAAGAATTTAAAGATGCCATTAATACACTGGAATTAATAGGTTTAGAAACTAAAAGACAAGTTAAACTAAAATATTTAAAACTTTCAAAAATATATCATCCAGATACTATAAATGGAAATAATAATAAATTCCAACAATTAAATCAAGCATATAAAATAGTAGAAGAGTATATGAATAATTATAAGTTCCAGTTCTCAAAAGAAGAATTTGAAAAACAATATCCATTTTCCATGAAAAAAGATGGGAGTTGGTCTTTATGGTAAAATATTATGTCTAAAACAAAACAACAACCAACATTTAAAAAAGCAGTTATTAACTCTATTAAAAGTTTTTTTTCTATATTACCATTGATGATGGCCATAGTAGGATTAGTAGGTATATTTCAAACATATATAACACCTGATATAATATCTAAATTTTTTGGATATAGTACCTTTTTTGATATATTATCTGGTACATTTAGTGGTGCTATTGCCTCAGGTCATGGAAGTATAAGTTTTATTATTGCTCAAGGTTTAAAAGAACAAGGTGTTTCATTATATGCACTAAGTACTTTTACTCTTGCATGGGTAACTTTAGGTTTTATTCAACTTCCTGCAGAAGCTAGTATATTTGGTGTAAGATTTACAGTATATAGAAATATTTTAGCTTTTTTTAGCACAATTTTAATCTCATATCTAACAATAATAACTTTAGGACTTTTTAAATGAAAAAATTAGAATTTAAAGGTATTAAATTATTATTAATCATAGTTGCTATATATTTCATCCTATTTTTTTTAGATACTACAAATACACAAACTGCTTTAAATAAAGTATCAAATATCTTAATAACTTTAGTTCCTATATTTGCTTTTATTATTATACTAACTGCACTTATAAACTATTTTTTAAAGCCAAAACAGATAATGAAACATTTTGGTCAAGATAGTGGAAAAGCTGGAGTATTTTATACAATAATTGGTGGAATATTAAGTCATGGACCTATGTATGTGTGGTATGGAATGTTAAGTGATATGAAACAACATGGACTAAAAGATGGTTTAATTGCTACCTTTTTATACTCTAGAGCAGTAAAATTACCACTTCTACCACTTATGATTGCAATATTTGGAATACCATATACTATTATTTTAAATATCTATATAATTATATTTGCAATTTTGCAAGGAACTATTATTGATAAACTAATGTCTAAATATAAAAACATAGATTGAAAAGTAAACATATAATATATCTTTGATATAATCTCAACAATGAAAAATTTTATATACTCTGCAATTGTTGTTATTATTATACATCTATTGTTTTTTACGAATATACATATTAAACAAGATGTTAATAATATAGATAAAGGTAAAAAATCATTAAATCATACAAATATTAAATATGTAAGGTTAAGTAAGCCAAAGATATCACAAGCCACTAAAAAAATCATATCAAAAAAGAAAACACCAATTATCAAAAAAAAAGTTCTTAAAAAGAAAAAATATACTAAGAAAAAAATAGTTAAAAAAATTAAAAAATATAAAAAAGTTTCCAAACATATAAAAAAAGTACAAAAAAGAAAACAAAAAGCTGTTATACAAAAACAACCTAAAAAACAACTATCCTCTTTAGAATCTATGTTTTTATCTAAACAAAAAAATAAACCAATAGATAAAATTACTCAGAGTTATCTAAATCTATATGGAAATGAATACAATAATTTTACACCAAAACAAAAAAAATATTTAAAAGAGAATTTAAAAGATATAGGAAGAATAACACAAAAATATCTATTTTATCCACGAATTGCTGCACGTACACGTCAATATGGGACAAATGTTGTTGAATTTTATTTATACCCAAATGGGGATATAAGTGATCTTAAATTAATAAGAAAACTATATTATACATCTTTAGATGAAAACTCAATACACACAATACAAATAGCATTTAAAGATTATCCAAGACCAAAAACAAAAACAAAAATAAGAATCTACATTAACTATCGTTTACGATAAGTCAATTATACTTATAAAAATTATATAACTTCAATAA
>CAZAOJ010000003.1:0-63800 GCA_964486745.1 uncultured Arcobacteraceae bacterium | reverse complement strand
AATTTTAACCTTTGTCAAGTGCTTTTGCTTAATTCAGCCTTAAATTTTGAAAATTGTGCTAATTTCACTCTATTTCTGATATATAAGCAGTGTTTGCAGATATTTTTATACTTTTTTGATCGTTATTCTTATCTTTTAATGTAATTATACAATCTTGCTCAATTTCATTTGAATATTCACCATTAGATAATTTTGAATAAATTCTTCCATATTGATCAAAACTTATTTGTCCTAAACTACTAGTATTATTACAACTCACATCAACACTTACAATATTGTACTCATTACTTAATAATACATATTTATTATTAGATGAACTTTTTTCATTACACCAATTACTACTATATAAATGTCTTGAATTTAAAGGATCTATGGCTGTTTCTATTTTATCAATATATCCATCTGTATCTTTATCGCTATAAACTATAAAGTACAATCCTGTAACACTACTTCTACATCTTTGAAATTTAAATGTCCAAAGTTTCTTAAACCATTTTGAATCTGTAACATCATATTGATTTTCTATACTAGCTAAATATTTTGTATAATTTAAATATAAAATTATTCTATTTACGGCTAAGTCTAATTTTGAAGTTTTTATTTTAGAATATATAATACCACTTACTATAGATACTAGTATAATGGTAAATAATAGTTCTATGAGAGTGAATGACTTTTTAGTTTTTTTCATGCAAAAAAAAACCACCTTTTAAAAAGGTGGTTTTCAATTTTATTAATAATGTTCTATTAAAGCTTTTCAGCAACAGGCACATCATATAAAATATCATCCATTGGATGTCTATACATTGGCATAGCAAGTCTTTTCTCATCTAAGATATGACCGATAAATCCAATACTTCTTCCAACAATAAAGAATGCATTTAATGTTCCAGAAGAGATAAATTCATTAATCTCATTTTCACTATAACCTAATGCTCTCCACATATCAACCATTAAAATACCAATTGTACCATCAACATTAAGAATTAAATTCTCTTTTTTAGATGTAGTTAATTGCTCAACAGTTAATGCATAATCTAATAATGGAGTACTTGGAAAATACTCTTTAGCAAATTTTTTAAGACCTTCAACTCTTAAATCTGGATTTTTAAGAGATTTAATTCTATGTCCAATACCAGGAATTGGAATTCCAGCTTTTTTCATATGAGCTAAGAACTCTGCAGGTGTTAAATTATTATCATCTGCATATTTAAAATGTTCAGCAGCACCATCAATAGCACCACCAAATCTTGGACCAATAGTTAATAAACCAGTTACAAGTGATTCAACAACACTTTTACCTGCACGAGCTGTAACTTTTGCATTATGTGCTCCAGATACTGCTGGACCATGATCTGCAACTGTTTTTAATACAGTTTCAATAAATTGTGTTGCCCACTCAGGATATTGTTTTTTAAACCACAATAATGAGATAACATCACCAATACCTTTTCCTGTATCTGGTGTAGCTACACTTGAAATTGGGAATCCAGCATATGTAGCTTCATCACCTCTATCATCTGAAATTGTACAAATAAATTGTTTAGGTCTTCTTACCTTTGGAACAATATTAATTTCAGGTTCTTCTATTTCACTAATAGTACCATTTGCTCTTAATTCTTCATATACTTTATTGATAGTGGCTGGTAATTCATTAAATGATTCTGGTACATATATACCAGCTTCAGACATAGCTTTATTCTTAGCTGCTGCTGTTTCAGCATCAGCATTTGCACTAGCACCTGCATGACCAAACTGAACTCCTGAACTAAAGTGTTTAGCAATTGTACCAATACACCAAGCAATTACAGGTTTAGTAATCTCTCCATTTTTAATAGCTTCAATGATTTTATACTCTTCAGTACCACCAACTTCACCAAGAAGAACCATATATTTTACATCTGGATTTTTTTCCATTCTAAGCATATTATCAATAAATACAGATCCAACAAATCTATCTCCACCAATAGCAACACCTTCAGCAATACCATCTGCATTAATTGCAATAATATTTGAAAGCTCGTTAAATAATCCACCAGATCTTGTAACTAATCCACAAGAACCTGCTCTATGTAATTTAGAGTTAATAATATTTTCAATAGTACCACCAATATTTGCAATTTTAAATGCACCAGGAGCAATAGCACCAACAGTTGCAGGTCCAATTACTGTAACACCAGCATTTCTTGCTGTATTGTTCATTTTTCTTGCAAGTCTTTCTGGAATACCTTCAGCAGTTACCATAATAGATTTAAATCCACCAAGTTCTACAGCTTCCATTGTAACATCATATGCAGTTCTAAATGATGCAAAGTTTAATAAAACATCAGCATTTGGATGAGCTGCTTTTGCATCTGCAGTTGATTTAAATAATGGTACCATAATCTCATCTGGACCATAAAAGAATTTTTCAAATTTATTTCCACTTGTTGGTGCTACAATAGCTGCTACTGATGGAGTTTCTCTTTTAATTGTGTAATCATAATCCAACATTCTTTGAATTGCAGTTTTATTGTTATTCCAAAAAATTGATTGTGTTTCTTTTGTATATAATTTATTCATCTTAATCCCTTACTTCTCTAATGCCATTCTTACGATATCTGTAACATGTGTTTCTGGTCCATAAACTTCAATGTAAAGACCTAATCTATCAGCAGCTTCTTTAATATCTTTTAGACCTTTTTCATAATTTGGTCCACCACGTCTAACATATATTTTAGTATTATGTTCTTTCATTTTATCAGCATTTGCTTCAAATGATTGAATAATACCTGTAAATGTTTTTGCTACATCTGTAAAGTTAGCAATAGCACCACCAATAATTAAAATCTTATCTTCACCTTTTGGATCTTTATGTCTAGTCATAAGATCAATTACAGTATCTGCATAAAATTTAGTCTCACCAGTTGTTGGACCTCCAGAGTACTCACCATAATTCGCTAAATCTGCAATAGAACCACCATTTGCTTCTGCAAAATCTGCAATAGTATCAGCATAAACAACAGATGCTCCACCACCTGCAACCATAGTCCATACTCTACCCATTGGGTTAAGAATAGTAAGTTTTAATGATGCTCCAGATTTACTATCAGCTTCAGCAATAGCTTTCTCTTCAGGTGATTGATCTTCCATACCAAATGCAGTTGGGTATTCAATATCTCCCCATACATCTTTCATCATAAATCCAGCAGTATCATCTAATCTTGCAACTAGGTCAAGAATAGCCATTTCATTATTATCTAACATTACTATTGGATTAATTTCTAAATAAGCGAAATTCATATCTCTATAAAATTTAAAGAATTGAATTGCAAAAGATGTAAAAGATGCTTTATCTTTTTCTTGAATATCTGCAGGAATATTTGCTTTAATAGCGTGTTCCATATCTGCATCACTCATATCAATTGGAATTACAACTTCATTTACTTTTTCATCCCAACCTTCTTCAACTTCCATACCACCTTCAGCACTCATATAAAGAACATCATCTTCACCAACACAAGTTGCACTAATATAGTACTCTTGTTCTTGAGAGTGCGGAGTAAATGGCTCTACAATAAAGTGCGTAAGAGTTCCGTGCTGTCCAGTTAAAAGCGTAGTTGTATGAGATATTTTTTCATCAATCCATTTTGCAGCTACTTCAAGTGATACATCACCTGGCTTTTGGTCTTTAAAAAGTACTAAATCGTTTTTTCCTCTTTTACCAAATAACATATCTGGTTTTGCAACTAGTGGCTCTTGTTTTAACCACTCAAAACCATGTTCTTCTGCTTTTTTTAATAGCTCTGCTCCACTTGTAACTAAAACCGATTTGAATCCATAATGAAATCCACTAAAATAATTTTCCCATTGTTTTGAAAATAATGCTTTACCATCATATTCACGTATCGCTTTTTGTGCCATACTTACTCCTTATAGAATTTATATCGCACATTCTATCTAGTTAAAGTTTATGAGAAACAAAATGTAACATGTATAAAATTACACTTCTATTTTTTGTTTAGTTTTGTAACAAAAATTTCTATTAGTTTATATTGATTATAAGCAATTTTAAAATGAGTAGTGTAACTATTATGTGGCTTGGTTGTAATAAAGTAATCATAACCTTTATGTATACCATAAAACTCTAATCTTTTTATAAGTCTATAATCTGATGAATAAACATTATCAATATTTAATTGTTTTAAATATTGTGCAATTTGTTTAGCATGATGAAATTTATATGCAAAATGTTTTTGAGGCCTATCAAGTAATAAATATACAGGCATATGATATAATAATACTAAAGATGAAGTTACTAAAACAAATAATGATGCATATGCAATATTTAAATGTTTTTTCTGGAATCTTGGTAATCTTACTCTTAAAGAGTGTAAAAATAGTCTAACCATAAATGGGATTGATATTACTACATATGGTGCAAAATCTTCTATATAAATCTTTTGTCTAAATGATAACAAAAGTGAAAATCCAAGTGCTGTGATAGTTATATACCAGTATATATTTTTAGTTCCTCTTATTGCTCCTCTATATTGTGTATAAAAGAAATATATAAATATAAAAGGGGAAAATATAGAAGCATATATACCTAGAATATCTAGGAAATACCCTTGTGGACGCCCATGAGTATCAAATCCATACAAATACATAGATGATGCAAAAAGTACTAAGGTTAAAACTAATAACACATTATTTTTTTCTTTTAAAGAGAAGAAGAATAATGCTAAATAAAATATTGCAAAAGAATTATCAATAAATAAAAACAAAATCAATAAAATATAATTATGCTTTTTATTTTGTTCATATAAGTACAAATATAACAATACACAAAATATAACAATAATTGATTCATTTACCATCAATGCCGAACTTAATACTCCAGGAAGAAGCATAAATATAGAAACACTAATAAATTGATCAAATCTATTTTTAAAATATTTTTGTGTAATTTTGTATAATAATATACTACTTAAACTATAAAAAAAGATAAATGGTAATCTTAGTGCTATATCATTTTGTCCAAATAATGAAGTACTAAATTTGACTATATAATGAAGTAAATTGGTTTGGTCAAAAAAAATAAGTGCTTCTTTATATCCTATACTCATAGTATTAGAAGCGTAAAGTAGTGAAAATAAACATATTGCAAAAACTCCTGCTAATGCAAAACTATATTTATCAACACTTATTTTTTTCATAATTTCAAAAAGTTATCCAATATCTCATGTCCATATTCACTCATAATAGATTCAGGATGAAATTGAACTCCATAAATTTGTTTATCTTTAATTTTTAATGACATAATTTCATCATCATCTAAACTTTTTGAAGTAACTTCAATCACTACTGGTAAATTATTTTTATTTACTGTTAAAGAGTGATACCTTGTTTGTCTAAACTCTTTTGGTAAGCCATCAAAAATACAACTATCTTGTGTAACTTGAATTTGAGATGTTTTTCCATGCATCATATGAGGTGCACGAATAACTTCACCACCATAAACTTGAGCTATACTTTGATGTCCAAGGCAGATACCAAGTATTGGCAATTTATCACCAAAATATTTTATTACATCAAGGCAAACTCCAGCGTCATCTGGAGTTGCAGGTCCAGGAGAAATTATAATTTTTGATGGATTTAATGCTTCAATTTCTTCTACACTCATCTCATCATTTCGTATAACTTTTAAATCTGCTCCCAATTCCAAACAATATTGAACAATATTATATGTAAAACTATCATAGTTATCTATCATTAAAACCATTATAAATAAAACCTTTTTTCAAACTCATCATCAATATCAATAACTTTTTTCTCTTTTAATTTCTTAATAATTTCTTTCGTACAATCAACATCATCTGGCCATCTTCTAGTAAAGCCATCTACACTACTTTTATTTGTAGCATCTATACAAACTGTATTATTATCAATCACTACATCTCGTGCAGCATCTATATTGTTTACTACTCTCCATACAAGCATATAAAGATTTTCAAGATCATTATTTTCTTCATCTACAATTATCAATACTTTTATATTATCAAATAAAACTTTAAGCTGTTCAATTAATTTTAATTGTGAATTTTGTTTATTAACTTTAACAATGCATATAGGTGTATTTGTATCTTTAAAATATTGTTTTAAAGATACTACATCATTACTTATATCTTGAATTTTACCCAATAATATATCATCTTCAAGTAAAGTTATTCCAATATTTTTTAAAGGTTCATTTGTACAATCAATTCCAAGTTTTCCACCTACAGCAAATTTTGGTGAAGAATGATCAAGTGCATCTACAACTCCATGAGATATTAAAATATTTTTTATATCAAGTCTATCTAAAATCCATTTTGTAATCTCTTCATCATTATGCAACTGTGGTGCATCTTGATTTACAAAAATTGCATGTTTTACAAAACTCATCTGCCCTACACCCCAAAATGCATGCATCATCTGTTGTGCATGACCAGGATAAAAAGTATTAATTTTTGCTAAAATAAGATTATGAAACACTCCGTTTTCTGGCATATAATAATCAATTAAATCTGGTGCAGTTGTTTTTAATAATGGCAAAAATATTCTTTCTGTTGCATATCCCATATATTTGTCTTCAAGTGGTGGTTTTCCTACAACTGTAGCTGCAAAAATTGGGTTTGTCTTTGATGTAATAGCTGTAACATCAAGCACAGGGTACTCCTCTTCAAGTGTATAATAACCAGTATGATCCCCAAATGGGCCCTCTATTTTCATAACACTTGGATCTACAAACCCCTCTATTACAAAATCTACATCTTGTGGAATATAAATATCATTTG
This sequence comes from uncultured Arcobacteraceae bacterium, assembly GCA_964486745.1. Classification (GTDB taxonomy): domain Bacteria; phylum Campylobacterota; class Campylobacteria; order Campylobacterales; family Arcobacteraceae; genus JAYEFX01. The sequence goes on along the minus strand of CAZAOJ010000003.1, from coordinate 56,982 downwards.
TTATTGATTTTACAAGTTGAGCATTTTTCTTTTTTACAAAACCATAAAGTAAAAGCTCAAATACCCCAATAGGTAATGGTGCTTGTCCACACCAAATATACATAGGATCTCCACCAATTCCAATAGATACGGGCATCTTTTTACCAGCTTTTTTATACTCGTGGAAAAAGTGATTACTATCTTTATGAATCTGCCAATGCATACCAAGCTGACCATCATTATACATTTGAAGTCTGTACATACCAAGATTTTTCATCTGTCCATCTAAGCTTTGAGTATAAACTTGCCCCATAGTTATAAAAGGTCCACCATCTTGTTCCCAAGTTGTAAGAATTGGCAGATCACTAAGTTTTGCATCTTTGCCAAGTTTTATAACCTCTTGACACTCCCCTTTGTAGCTGTTGCGTTTAGGAAATACAGATTTTAAATTAAATAGTTTTCCAAACATAGAAAGCTTATCCATAAAATCTTTTGGTGGCTTCATTTTCAATAACGATTCTATCTCATTTGCAATTTTATTTGCATCACCAATAAATAACTCTACTGCTTTTGGTGAACAAAAGATATTCATCAACACAGGTGTATCAAATTTCTTATCATTTTTTGTATCAATTGGATTTGTAAAAAGTAAAGCTTTACTTATTTGCTTTTTTACTTCTATATATGCCACATGTGGTATTTCCAAATATATATCTAAGGGTTCATCAATAATTCTAAGAAGATCATTCTGCTTTAGTATTTGTATTATTTTATCTTCAATCATAAATTACAATCTTTGTGGCATTTCATCTTTAAATGCAATTTTTTCGGCATCGTTTAAAATCTCCATTGCTCCATCATCAATAAAATCTTTAGCTAATTGTACTCCTAATGTGTCACAATTAGTTACAAGTGCTGTAAGTTGCTTATGCATAATATTTGTACCATCTGGATAACCTACCATAGCTTCAAGATTAATTACACTATCATCAATTGTAGCATTACAAGCAACTGGAGCAGAACATCCTGCACCTATAGTAGAGATAAAATCTCTTTCAACTTTTGTACAAAGAAATGTATTTTCATCATTTAAAATCATAGCAATTTCACGCACTTTATCATTAGAAGCTACTATTTCTATTCCAAGAGCTGCTTGCCCCATAGGTGGAATCATATTTTTTAATTTTAATTTTTTAACAAAAGGGATGTCTTTTAAAAGATCAAGTCTATTTAGTCCAATATACGCTAAAATAATTGCATCATATTGACCCTCTTTTAGTTTTCTAAGACGAGTATTTACATTTCCACGTAAATCTTTTACGACTAAATCAGGTCTTTTTCTTAAAAGTTGCATTCTTCTTCTAAGACTTGTAGTACCAACAACTGCCCCTTTTGGTAGATCTTTTAATTTTTTATATTTATGAGATAAAAATACATCACTTTGATCTTGTCTTTTAGTAATAGCAACTAGCTCTAATCCATCAGGGATATAAGTTGGTACATCTTTTAGACTATGTACTGCCATGTGAGCATTTCCAGCTAACATCTCATCCTCAAGCTCTTTTGTAAAATGACCTTTCCCACCAATAAGTGCTAGTGGTTTATCTAAAATTTTATCACCATTACTAACTATAATATTTAATTCTACTTTCGTATTGGGAAAAGATTTTTCAATTCTATCTTTTACATGATATGCTTGCCAAAGTGCTAAATCACTTGCTCTTGTTGCTATTACTAATTTATCCATATTATCCCTTATTATTTAATTCTATCATATTTATATCTACTTTTATCATAAACTCCATCAAAAAATACTGTTGGAGTACCTTGAACCATTGCTTCTTCACCCATAAATATATCATGTTCAATACTTTTTTGAATATCTTTTGAATTTATTTGATCCATAGTAATATTTGTTTTCATAACTTTATTAAAAATTTTTAATACTTTTTCATCAGAATTTTTATGCTCTGTTAAATATTTATAAAAGTCTGCCGTGTATGTTTTATATGTTACATCTTTTATCCCCATTTTAGAAGCAACAAGCATTGCTTTTGTTATGATATTTGAATCTGGATGTAATCCTAATAGTGGAAAATGATAATAATAAAGGGCAAATTTATTTGGATTATTTTTTACATCTTTTATAAGTTCAGGTGAATACTCTATACAAAATGGACATAAAGGATCTGAAAAGAGTACTATTTTATGTTTTGCATTTTTATTTCCTGCAATTAAATGTTCATCATTATAGTATTTTTGTGTAAGTTTTGGTTTCATAACATCTTTATAAGATTTTCCAGTTTTTATATTATATAATTCAGGTGTTGTGATTTTTCCATTTGTAAATAAAGTATCTTTAGCTTTTACAGTTTTTCCTTGTAGTTGTGCAACAACATTAAAAACTACTCCATACCAACCCTCTTGATCGAGTTTCTTTTTCATAGCTATATCTACAGATTTAATTGTAATTTGTGGATTTTTAGCTAATCTTGTTTTTTCAAACTTTAATATCTTATCTTCATTTATATCAGCATTAAGAATGCTTGTCAATAGTATGAGTGTGCTCAATAATTTCAACATCGATAACATCATCATCTCCTTTTTGTGTATTAAATTCATTTGTATTATTATAAGATGATTCTTTTTTGATAAACTTATTTGCTATAAATACTCCTACAAATTCAAATTGTAATAAGATTCCAATAATATCTGTAAAAAATCCAGGTATTATAAGAAGAATTGCACCTAAAGCCATAGAAATATTCATTCTAGAGAAATCTCTTTGTGATATTTTACCTTGAGATAAAGCTCTCATATTTTCGATTAAAGCGATATTTAAATTTTTTAATAAAAACATACCAAATATTGCAGAGAATATTATTTCTAAAAAAGTAAAAAATCCACCAATTTGTCCTGCAATATTTGAGGATACCATCACCTCAGCAAATAAGTAAAATATAAAATATATCAAGATATCATCTCTTGTAATTTTGTAACTACATCATTAATAGCAACTTCAGTCTTAGTTCCTGTTTGTCTATGTACTATTTCTACTAAATTATCTTGTAATTTTTTACCAACAATAACAGCATATGGGAAACCAATAAGTTCAAAGTCACCCATTTTAAATCCAAATCTCTCTTTTTTTCTATCATCTATTATTGTTGATATATTTGCATTCTTTAATTCTTTATAAATATCAAGTCCAATATTTAATTCTTCTTCTTTTTTTGTATTTGATACAATAATATCAACCATATATGGAGTTGTTGAGTTTGTCCAGATACATCCTTTTTCATCATGATTTTGTTCAATAACAGCTGCAACCAATCTACTAACACCAATACCAAATGTAGCCATTTCAAATGGTTTTGTTTTTCCATTTTCATCTAAAAAGTTTGCTTCTAATGCACTTGAGTATTTATCTCCTAATTGAAAAATATGCCCTACTTCAATACCTTTTTTAAATGATAACTTACCACCACAAGAACACTTCTGCTCTACATCTTTTTCTTGTAGTTGTTCATAGCTTAATTCATTTAATTGATTTACTTCATTTTCATCTTCAAAAATAGTTTCAATATTTGCACCAAAATCACAATCTTGACATACAAGAATTGTATCTTCACCACTATTTGCTAGAACATGGAACTCTTTACTTCCACTTCCACCAATAGCACCGCTATCTGCTTGAACAACAGCAAAATTAAGACCTAATTTTGTAAAAATATTTTTGTAAGTTTGCTCCATTAAATCAAATTCTCTTACCATATCTTCTTTATTAGCATGAAATGAATAACCATCTTTCATAAGAAATTCTCTACCTCTAAGTAGTCCATATCTAGGTCTTGCTTCATCTCTAAATTTTGTATTGATTTGATATAAATTTACAGGTAAATCTCTATAGCTTTTAACTCTATTTTTTACAAGTTCAACCATTGCTTCTTCATTTGTAGGACTAAGTACAAAATCATTTTGATGTCTATCTTTGATTCTAAGCATCTCTTTGCCCATAGCATCTGCTCTGCCACTTTGTTCCCATAGTGACATTGGTGTAATAAAACTTAATTGCACTTCATTACATCCTGCATTATCAAGCTCTTGCTTTACAATTGCTCTAATTTTATCTAAAACAATTTTTCCTAATGGCATAAAGTTATATAAACCTGAACCATTTGCACTTATAAATCCCGCTCTTATTAAATATTGATGAGATGGTAGTGTCGCATCATTTGGTGTCTCTTTTGTAGTTGGTATAAACATTTTAGAAAATTTCATAAATTATAATCCATATATTAAATTTTTTGATATTTTACCATTATTAAGATATTTATATGATTAAGGTTTCCAACTTTTAAATTTTATATATTTAGGGAAAGCTTCTGGTTTATAAATTGATTTACCAGTTAGTAGTCTTAAACACTCTTGAATACCCTCAGTTATACTTGGATGAGGATGAATTGTTTTCATTATTTCTGCAATAGTAGTATTGTGATCCATAAGTGTAGCTATATACATTATTGATGCAGCTGCTTGAGGACCAGCAGCTCTTAGTCCTAAAACTTTTGAATCTTTTTCATCACTAATAATTAATTTAAAAAATCCACTTGTTTCTCTCATTGCAATTGCTCTTGAAATAAGTGCATGTTTATAAAAAACAACTTTATAGGGTATATTTTGTTTTTGACACTCTTTTTCATTTAGTCCTATTGCTGAGATTTCTGGATTAAAAAACATAATTGTTGACATATTTCCATATCTTAAAGGATGTGTAATTTTATTTTCAATTGCTTTTGCGGCAAATCTTCCTTCCATCTCTGCTACATTCACAAGTGCCGCATTACCTGATATATCTCCAACAGCATAAATATTATCACATACTTTACACTGTTCATCTACTTTTAAAAGATCTCTACTTGTTAGCTCTACTCCTATATTTTCAAGGTCTAATTTTTTTACTGTAGGTACTCTACCAATAGATACTAATATGGTATCAACTGCAATTACTTCAGTATGCCCATCTTTATAATCCAATATTACATCCATATGTGTTTCATACTTTTGAACTTCTCTCAATGTTGCAGTGTGTAAAATATTAACCCCAATATCTTCAAGCATATCATTTGCATAATCACTTATATCATCATCTTCAAATGGTATAACTCTTTCTTGTGAATCAAGCAGATATACTTGAGTTTGAGCAAATTCTGCAAATATAGTTGCAAATTCACATCCAACAATACCCGCACCAATAATTAATATTCTTCTTGGAAAAGTTTTTAAATTTAAAATATGATCTGAAGTAATTATTTGTTTACCATCAATTTGCAAAGTTGGATGTTTTCTAGGATGTGATCCTGTAGCAATAATATAGTTTTTTGCTTTTACTTCTACAGTCGTATTATCTAATTGATCTACAATTAAAGTTTTATCTTTGGAAAATTTACCCCAACCTTTAATCAATGTAATACTTCTATTTGAATTGTTTTTTTTAGAAAAAGTTTCAATTTGAGATCTCATTTGATATTGTTTTTCTCGTACAGCTTGAAAAACTGTATCTTTTACTCTATCAAAACTAACATTTAAATTTAATGCTCTATAACCTCTATCAACTCTTCTAGCCATTGCATAATCTTTTGATATCTCCCACATAGTTTTTGAACTTAATGCACCATCATGGATACCAGCTCCTCCAACTTTATGCCCCTCAATAATACAAACATGATTACCAAAATCATAAGATCTCATAGCTGCAGCAAATCCTGCAGGTCCACATCCAATAATACAAACATCAAATTCTAACTTTTTCATCAAAAAACCTTTAATTAATTTTCACAGCGATAATTACTATTCTCATCCTTAATCTCTTTTATATCAAATACAGTGCGCATATGTTGAGTTAACTCATCATAGTCACTTTGATAAGATAAAGTTCTCAAATTTTTAGATGATACATGTAGCATCTCATTTATAACAGTTTGACAAAGTTTTTTTATATTATCTTCGTTCTGCTTGTCAATATAATGTTTTTTTATTGCTTTTTCAACTTTTTTTTCTATAATATCATTCGCTTTTAAGTACATCCCTTTTATCAAAGGCTCAACACCCAAAGAATTTAACCAATGATAAAATTCTTTTGCCATTTTAGATACAATTGAATAAGCTACTTTTGCTTGTTCTGCACGTAAATTCATATTATCATCAACTATACATTGTAAATCATCAACTGCATAAACTTCTAAATCATCATATTCAAATACTTCTATATCTCTTGGTAATGCAATATCAAACCAATATCTTTTTTGAGGATAATATTCTATAATCTCTTTTGTAATTATAGGATAAGGCGCTGAAGTTGCAGTAAATAGCAATTGCATATTATTTAATAAATATTTTAATTGTTCATAAGGTTTTACCTCTATAGGTTTATCAAATGTTGAAGCTAAAAGCTGTGCTTTTTTTAAATTTCTACTTATCAAAATAACTTCAAATCCATATCTTAAAAGATGTTTTACTGTCAGTTCACTCATCTCACCTGCACCAATAACTAAGGCTTTAATACCAGAATCAGTTCCAAATATCTCTTTTGCTTTTGCAACAGCAGTTGAAGCAACTGAAACAGATCCAGTACCTAAACTTGTAGCATTTCTTACTGCACTTGCACACTTAAATGAGTATTGAGCAAGTCTTGCAAGTGAAGTTGAACTATACCCTTTATCTTGAGAAAATCTAAAAGCATCTTTAAATTGACCTGCAATTTGAGTTTCCCCAACTACAAGACTATCTAAAGATGAAACAACTGTAAATATATGATGAACTGCATTTTCATTTTCATATATATCAGCTCTACTAATTAATTCACTTTTAGATAATCCTGAGGTACTAGATAAAGCTGTAAATATTGTATCTTGAGCATTTACCATAGACCCAACACTTGCAGTTATTTCTATTCTATTACATGTTGAAAGAACCATTGCTTCATTGACATTATCACAGTCAATTACTTGCTTTAGATAATTTTCTTTTGCTAAATCATCACTAAAAGCTAATTTTTCTCTTGTACTTATATCTGTATTTTTATGTGTAAAACTTATTACTAAATAATTCAAATTTTAAAACTCTCTTTCAATCATAGCTTTCATTATCATCACTAAATCTTCATTTTTTTCTGATTGAATAGCTTTTAATGCTTCATAACCAATATTTTTTGCTAAATCTATAGACTCTTCTAATGCATTTGTTTGTTTCATTTGACTTTTTATCCAATTTGATTCATCATCATTTAAAGGTTTTTTATATAAATCTATAAGCTCTTGTTTATTTTGAAGTTTTTTATACAATAATAGATATGGAATAGTAACTTTACCCTCTACAAAATCAAGTAATGCAGGTTTACCTAAAGTAGCACTATCTTGAGTAATATCCAAAATATCATCAACCATTTGAAATGCCAAACCAAGATTTTTACCATATAGTGCAAATGCTTCTTCATCTTTATTTGCTAATATAGCTGCAGCTTTTGCACTTGCTTCTATAAGTGAAGCTGTTTTTTTATAAATCATATCTAAATATGCATCATATGATGTATTAAACTCATTTGTAAGTTCAACATCCAACATTTCACCTATACTTAAAAGTGTAACTGCATTTGAAACTGTATAGGCAATTTTTTTATCCATCTGACTAAGTTGCGTAAAAGCAATAGAGTATAAAATATCGCCAAACATTATTGAAGTTTTATTATCAAACAATGCATTTATACTTGGCTTGCCTCTTCTTGTATCTGCTTCATCTATTACATCATCATGAAGAAGTGATGCAGCATGAATCATCTCAACAATAGCACATAACTTAATACTTTGTTCACTAATTCCTGCTATTTTTAGTATTAATTTACTTCGTAACATTTTACCTTGAGCAAGAAGATCTAATAGCTCTAAACTTCTTTGATCACCACAACCTTGTACAAATGTTTTTATTTGTTTTTTAACTTCTTCTAATGCTTCCATATGATTTTATATATCCAATACTATGAATCTAATCGGCAAACAATTTCACCTGTAAACTCTATGTATAATCCTTTTTTATGATTTTCTACTTCTTTTGAGTTTTCAAAAATATATTTACTTAATGCTCTATCAATTCTTTCATCATCTTCATCATGAAGTTTTCTTAGAACCAATTCCATAGCTGCATATTTTTCCATAATTTTATCAAATTCTTCTTTTACAATCTCATCATTTGCTTGTGTTGCTATATCCCAATATTTTGATTGTGGAGTTCCACCAAACATATTATCTTCATCTTCAAATAATGCTTCCCATTTACTCATATTTTCTTCCTTATATATTATATTTTATTTATCTAATCTAACTCTAACTGATTCTTCATGAGCCGTTAGTCCCTCAGTATTTGCTAATAACGCACACTCTTGTCCAATCTCATTAATAGCTTTTTTTGAAAAACTAATAATTGAGCTTTTCTTCATAAAATTTTCAACTCCAAGAGGTGAATAAAATTTTGCAGTACTTCCTGTTGGCAAAGTATGGTTTGGACCAGCTACATAATCACCTATTGGTTCAGGTGTATTTTCACCTAAGAATATTGCTCCAGCATGTTTAATACTTGGTAATAATTCAAAAGGATTTTTGGTCATAACTTCAAGATGCTCTGGAGCAATCTCATTCATAAGATCTATTGCTTCATCCATATTTTTTGCGATAATAATAGCTCCTCTTTCATTTATAGACTTAGATGCTATTTCATTTCTACTTAGTGTTTTTAAATAATTTTCAACTTCTATACTTGTTTGATTTGCTATATTTTCATCAGTAGTTATCATAATAGAACTAGCCATCTCATCATGTTCTGCTTGAGAAAGTAAATCAATTGCTAGATATTTTGTATTTGCTGTTTCATCTGCTAAAATACCAATTTCACTAGGACCAGCAATCATATCGATATTTACTTCCCCAAATACAAGTTTTTTAGCTGTTGCTACGAAAATATTTCCAGGACCTGTTATCACATCAACTTTCTTTATACTTTGAGTACCATAAGCCATAACTGCAATTGCACTTGCCCCTCCAACTTTAAGTACAGTTTTAATACCACATAAATGACAAGCTGCAAGTAAGAGCTCATTTGGTTCATTATCTGGAGTTGGAGTACAAACTACAATTTCCTCAACTCCTGCAACAAGTGCTGGAATTGCGTTCATTAGAAGTGAACTTGGATATGCTGCTTTTCCACCAGGTATATAAAGTCCGGCTCTATCAACTGCAGTTACCTTTTGACCTAAAATCGTGCCATTGTCTTCAAAATCAATCCAAGATTTTGGTAATTGTTTTTTATGAAATACTTCAATTCTATCATAAGCTAAATGTAAAGATTTTTTTAACTCATCATCAATATTGTCATAAGCTTTTTTCATATCATCTACATCAATAAACATCTCATCAGAGTTTTTTGGTGTCCAATTATCAAATCTAGAAATATGTTCTTTAACAGCATCATCACCATTTTCTATAATCTCATCAATAATGCCATTTACTATTGCAGAAACTTTTTTTATATCTGTTTTTGCTCTATTTAGTATAGTTTGAAATTCAGCATCAAAATTATTTTGATTTGTATTAATTATTTTCATTTGTACCTTCTATAATATTATTTATAATTATATCTATATCTATATTTTCTACATCTACAACTACATTGGCAACCGCTTCATATTGTCTAACTCTTTGATTAAAAAGTTCTCTTGCTTTATCCAACTCTTTTAATAGAGGTCTTTTTTTAAATTTAGATTGTGCATTTGGTGAATTTTCAATCCTTTGAATAATACCTTCAAAAGATGATTTTAAATATACAACTTTTCCAATTTTTGATAAATTTTCCTGCTTGTAAAATCCACCACCTGTTGATATAATAGTGTCATTCACACTATTTTCAAGCCATATTGCACACTTCTTTTCCAAGTCCCTAAAATATGATTCACCATATTTTTTAAATATTTTTTTTATTTTTCTATTTTCCATAGATTCAATTAAGTCATCAGTATCTATAGCAAATTTATTAGTTGATTTAACTAAAGCACGAGCAATTGTACCTTTTCCTACACCCATAAAACCTATTAAAATTATATTGTTTTTCTTCATAACTTTGGATTATATCAAAAGAGCTTAATAAATTTGCTGAAACATTGTTTTATTGCTTCATTTTTATATATTTTTGACTATAATTTCCCTAAAAATTTTAAAGGTAAATTTAATGACATTTGTTCTTATACACACAATACATCTTTTTAGTGCATTTATATATGGTGGTTTTTTAATTATTGATAATCTTTTCTTAGTAAGAATTAAAGAATCATATAGTGATGAAGAGTATACAAAAATCAGAGAATCTTTTATGAAACATGTTAGAAAGGTTATACCACCAAGTCTTATTGTAGCAGTTGTAACTGGACTTTATATGCTTACTCAAGTATTTGGACCAATTAGCGAAGATGGATTAAGTACTTTTCAAATGATACTATCTTTAAAAGCATTTTTAGGAATTTGGTTAGGTCTTAGAGGTGGGTTACAAGTATATTTTAAAATACAGCCATTTGTATTTAAAAGCCATGTTTTACCATTTGCTTTTGTAGTTACTATAATATTTTTATCACAACTGATGTGGATTTAATTTTCTATCATATCTTTGAATCATAGTAATATTTCCTATAATTCCACCTTGATGGATATATAATATGGGAGTATCTTGACTGATTAAATCAGATTGAAGCAAGGTTTGCCAACCTACAGGATCATATAAAAGATCAAACTCTATATTAGTTTGATCTTTTAGCTCTTGCCATATCTCATAGTTTTGTTTATAAAGTTTTCCAAAATGAAATTTCTTTGGAGTTTTTAGTATTATTGGATGATTTTGTTTTTCAAGATTATTAAACTGTAATTTTAAATAATCCTCATCTGCTACACAAGCACAGGTATAAACTTTAAATGGTAGATATTTTTGCAAATAAAGTGCAGTAGTTCCTGTACCACTTGGTAAAAATATATTTATATTTTCAAACCTATTTTGCACTGCCCACTGTTTTATCTCCGAAGCTAAAATTTCTATACCAAAACTTGCTTCTTTTATAGCACCACCTTCATCTAGAAAAAGAGTTTTATCATCAATATTTTGTGGTGGTTTAGCTTCAATAATATTCATACCATTTTGCAAAGCATATTTATAGTTTCCATTTGGATTATCTTTTAGATAACTTGGTATATGATCTACATAATAATCAAATTTCCACCCTTTTAGTTTACACAATACTGAGAGTGAATACATAGCATTTGATTGATTTGATCCATAGCTTATCACTTTATTTATATTTGGAAATTCATTATGTAAAAAATAGTGAAATTTTCGTGCTTTATTACCTGAAAAGTCTTTATGAAGAAGATCATCCCTTTTAATAAAAAAAGAATAATTTTGAAAGGTTATTTTATTAATTGGGGAATGGTGCAGTTTCATACTGCACCATTATAATATATAAAAGATTAATTTAAAACTACAATTTAGGCAATTGCCGCTTTTACTTTTTTCTCTTTTGATTTTTGTATTATGTAAAGCAATGCATATAGACCCATACCAAGTGCATATGATACATACTCATGTGGTAAACTAAACCATTCTTGAATAATATTAGGTACTAATAACATTGGTACAATAGCTAAAAATGCCAATCGCTCTATAATATTTGCTTTTACATACATAAATCCTTGTGTTGCACTACTAAATGCAAACATACCTGCAACTGCCATTAAGAAAATCAATGCAATCTCTGCCGGGTTTGTAATCCATTGCCAAAGTGCAGGATTATCTGGATCAGCTGCATCAACACCTGCAATTAGTAATAACTTATTATTAAAGAAGAATGCAAAAGGTAAAATTGCAGTTCTAATATCATAAGCAAACCCCTGTAAACCTGTTTTTATGGGATCAGATTTAGCGATCCCTGCTGCGGCGTAAGCCGCAATCCCCACAGGCGGCGTATCATCGGCCAGAATACCAAAGTAAAATACAAATAAGTGAGCTGCAATAGTAGGAATTAAAAATCCACTATCAAATGCAAGACTAATAATAATTGGAGCTGTTAAACTCGCCATAATAATATAGTTTGCAGTTGTAGGAAGTCCCATACCTAAAATCAATGAGATTAAACCAGTAAGCATTAAAATAGCAATAATATACCCACCAGATAACTCTTCAATAACTTCAATTAAAACTTGTCCAATACCAGTAAGTGTTACAGATCCAACAACCATTCCAGCAACACCAGTAGCAATAGCAATAGGAACCATATTTTTAGCACCATTTACCATACCAATAGCGATATCTTCAAAACCTTCAATCCATACTCTAGCTGTTATTTTCTCTTTATTTAAAAATGCTGTAATTGGTTTTTGTAAAACCATAATAATCATCATAAATTGAATCGCACTAAGTGCTGCACTTTGAGCTGATTCTCGCAAAATTATCAGTGTATAAATAAGGAAGAAAATAGGAATAATATAGTGAATACCTTTTTTAAATATATCCCAAACTCTTTGAAGTTTACTTGGATCTTCCCCTTTTAAACCTAATTTTAAAGACTCTAAATGAACAATATAAAATAAAGCAAAATAAGAAACAAATGCAGGAATAAATGCCGCCATAACAACATCAGTATAAGCAAGACCCAAAAACTCTGCAATGATAAATGCTGCAGCTCCCATAATAGGAGGCATAAGCTGTCCATTGGTTGATGCAGCAACTTCAACTGCAGCTGCTTTATGAGGAGGAAATCCTAATCTTTTCATCAATGGAATTGTAAATGTTCCTGTTGTAACTGTATTTGCAATTGAAGATCCAGAGATAATCCCTGTAAGTCCAGATGCAGCAACTGCAGCTTTTGCTGGTCCACCTTGATATTTACCAAGTGCAGCATACGCCATACTAATAAAATAATCTCCAGCTCCAGCTCGCTCTAATAATGCACCAAACAGTACAAACAAAAATACAAATCCAGCTGATACCCCTAGTGGTACTCCAAAAATACCCTCTGTTGTAAGATACATCTGACCTGTAAGTTTTGTAATACTTGCACCTTTATGTGCAATAAGATCTGGCATATATGGACCAAAGTAATCATATATTAAAAATACTATTGCAATGATTGATAAAGCCATACCAAGAGCTCTTCTTGCAGCTTCAAGTAAAACTACAACAGTAATTACACCAATAATAACATCTCGTTGTAAATAAGCTCCAGGTCGCATAGATAACCCTGCATAATCATAATACACATACAAGGCACCAATTGCACCAACCAAAGCAAAGAAAAAGGCATGCCAAGGTATTTTATATTTTAATATATGTGATTTGTACATTGGAAACATCATAAAACACAAAATTAATGCAAAAGCTAAATGCACTGATCTTACAAAGGCACCATTCGTAGGAACAATTGCTACATATATTTGATATGCAGACCATAAAAAGGCTACAACTCCAATTAACCAAAATTCCCAATTGGTTTTATCAAACTGCCTTTGACCCTCAAGATCTGCAATCAGTTTCTCTTCATCTTGCATCTCCTCTTCAGAAGATGGAATTTGATCACGATTTGTTTCCAAATCATGCAATATTCGTTCATCTTCTTTACTTAAATCAACTTTATTACTCACTATCTCTCCTTAGTATAAAAATATGGATTTCAAAAAATAATATTAATATAACTTTTTTAAATCCATCGAAAAAAAAAGCTAAAGAGTTAAACTCTTTAGCTTTTTAGTTTAAAAACTAAATCTTATAAAAGACCTGCTTCTTTAAATGCTTTAATTGCACCTTTATGTTGTGGTACTGATAAACCATCTAATAATGATTTTTTAGTAATCGTTTTATATGCTGGGTGAAGTTTTTTAAATGCATCAAAGTTATCCAAAATAGCTTTTGTTACAACATATACTGCATTTTCATCAAGAGCTGTACTAGATACTAATACTGCTTTAACACCAATACTTGGTACATCTTTAGTTACACCTTTATAAAAAGTTCCAGAAATTGCACCTTTTGCATAGTATGGATATTTTTTAACTAATTTATCAATTGCTGGTCCTTCAATTGGAACGATACTGATTGGTAAAGAGTTTGAAGCATCTTTGATATTTGCAGTTGGATGTCCAAATACACCAAAGTAACCATCAATTTTTTTATCTTTTAACATATTTGGACCTTCAGTAGATTTAAGTTCACTTTGAAGTGCTAAATCACTACCTTTAATTCCAAATGCATCCATAACAATCTCAGTTGTCATTCTAGTTCCTGATCCAGGTACATCAATATTGATTTTTTTACCTTTCATATCAGTAAGCTTTTTGATTCCAGAATCAGCTCTTACAACAAATGCAAGTAATTCAGGATAAATAGCAATAACAGATCTTAAATTCTTTTGAGGCTTACCTTCAAATTTTCCTTGACCATGGTATGCTTGATATGCAGTATCACTTTGAGAAATACCGAAATCTAACTCACCAGCTTTAATAGTGTTTACATTGTAAACTGATCCACCTGTAGACTCAACAGAACATCTAATTCCTGTTTGTTTCTTAAGCTTATTTACCATTCTACACACAGCACCACCAGTTGGGTAATAAGTACCTGTAACTCCACCTGTACCTATTGTAATAAACTGAGCTCCCATCATTGGAATACTCATAGCACCTGCTAATGCAATACTAACTACTGTTTTTTTCATATATAATCTCCTATTTTGATTTGAATTAATTATAATAGGATAAATATTAAACGAAAATAAAATTAGTAATTATGTAACAAATATGTATGGAATTAGTTTTTCTATACACAATCCCATAGCAGTTGATTCATATCCATGTACCTCTTTTATATACTCTTTTGCAAATCCTTCTACCATAATGGCACCTGCTTTACCCATACATTCACCAGAATTTATATATTGATTTAGTTTTTTTTCATCAAATCTTTCAAATTGATATATTGTAGAAGATATATCTATAAGTTCAATATCTTTTGATTTGTAGATCATGCAAGTAATTATTTTTACTTCATTTCCACTTTGAAGTTCAAGCATCGCTCTTGCATCATCTTTATCTTTTGCTTTTCTAAGAAGTTGATTATTTGAAGTAACTACAGTATCAGCTACTAATAGTGGTATATCATATCCATATAGTTCTAAACACTCTTTATATTTTCCCAAAGTTGCTTCATATACAAAAGATTTTGGATTTTTTATAGTGATAGTTTCTTCATCAAATGAACCTCCACTTTGAATAAAATCTATATTAAATGATTTTAATATATTGGCTCTTGTAAGTGAATTTGAAGCTAATCTTATCAATTATAAACCTCTAAGAGTAATACCTATATAAAGTGCAATGATACCTAAAAATATATTTACTGGTATCATCCAAGATGCAATTGGAGCCAAATAAAATTTTGCAGTTTTAAAATCATCTTGATCAAAAGCTTTCTGTGCTTTTGATCTTTTTGAATAAATCACTGCAAAAATTGCAGCCATTGTCATCCATATTACCTCTTTAAATACAACTACATAATGAAATGATGTATTTTTAAAATCATATGCAAATATCATAATTATTGCGGTAATTAACAGTATAAATATAGATGGTATTACCATTTTAAAAAATCTTATTAAATATTCTAAAGTTCTACCTAATTTAATTTTAGGATCTTCAATTTTTGCCATAGAATAGTGCACTGCAAATCGTATAGCAATCATTCCCCCTACCCAAATAATTGCACTTATTACATGTAAAAATACTATAAGTGCAGGTGAAAAATGAAATATAGATATACTTAATTCTCTCAAGAAAGTTGTTCTTTTACGAAATTTATTGCAGCTTCTTTAGCTTGAGATACTTTTGATATATCTTTTCCACCAGCTTGAGCAAAGTCTGGACGACCTCCCCCTCCACCATTTACAATTGGAGCTATATTTTTAATCCAATCTCCAGCTTTGATTGAAGCATTTTTAACACCACTTACCATCATCACTTTATCACCTTTAATTTGTAATAAAAATATAGCAACTTTATCATTACCATTTTTTAGATCATCAGTAATCTTTTTAATATCACCATTGTCTACAATATCTACAATAACTTTAACATCTCCTATCATTGTTTCATCTAATGGTGACGTATTAGAATTTATTGCATCATTTAACTCAGTTTTTAAAGTTTTAATTTGATCTTTTAGTTTTGTGATACCCAAAACGACATCTTTATTTTTAAGTTCATCTTGAGCTTGTTGTACAGTTTTTATAAAAGATTTTACATATGCTATTGCACTAAGACCACAAACAGCTTCTATTCTTCTCACACCTGCACTTACACCACTCTCTTTAGTAATATAAAAACTACCTATTGCACTTGTATTTGGTACATGTGTTCCACCACAAAATTCTACACTTACATCACCAAATTTTACAACTCTTACAATATCACCATATTTTTCACCAAACATTGCAATTGCGCCACTTTTTTTAGCTTCTTCAATTGGTAACTCTTTAATATCACCATCAATTCCATGTGCTATCATAGAATTTACAAGATCTTGTACCTCATCAATTTGCTCTTGTGTCATTGCTTTTGCGTATGTAAAGTCAAATCTTAATCTTTTATCATCATTTAAAGACCCAGCTTGAGATACACCATCTCCTAATACCATTTTTAATGCGCTTTGAAGTAAATGGGTAGCACTATGATGTTTAGCAACTTCTTCTCTACTTACTACTACTGCTTCAACCTCTTCACCTACTTTTAAAGTAGATCCAACAACTTCTACCAAAGATAAATTCATACCAAAGAATTTTTTAGTATTTTTTATTATTGCGATATGTTCATCATCTTCTAATGCCCCAATATCACCTACTTGTCCACCAGATTCAGCATAAAATGGAGTTTTATCAAGCATAACCCAACCAGTAGTGTTATTATTTAAAATATCTACTTGATTATAATTTTCATCTAAAAGTGCAACAATTTTTGATCTATATAATGTATTTTCATATCCTACAAATTCATTAACACCAACTTTTTCTAAAATTTGTTTAAAATCACCCTCTTTTGAAGCATCTATATTAAATTTTTGAGAAGCTTTTGCTTGAGCTTTTTGATTATTCATTAATTGTTCAAAAGTTTCATTATCAACTTCTAAACCTTTTTCTCTAAGCATATCTTGTGTTAAGTCTAATGGAAAACCAAATGTATCATATAGTTTAAATGCAACTTCACCAGAAAATTTCTCTTTGGTATTTGGTAACTCTTCATTAAAAAGATTCATCCCTTTTTCAATAGTTTTGAAAAATCTCTCCTCTTCAAGAGTTATTTGTTCTTTTATGTAATCTTTTTGTTCTTCCAATTCACTATAATGTCCATTCATAGTATCTAATAATGTATCAACTAGATTTGCCATATATGCTTTTCTCATACCAAGTAAATAACCATGTCTTACAGCTCGTCTTAGTATTCTTCTTAATACATATTCTCTACCTTCAGATCCAAATCTAATACCTTGAGCCAACATAAATGAAACTGCTCTAATATGATCTGCAATAACTCTATAATGCCCTATTGTTTCAGCTGTAGCTTTCTGATTGCAAATTTGTTCCATTTTTTCAATAATAGGTTTAAATGTAGAAGAATCAAAATTATTTAAAACTCCCTCTTTAATAGCAATTACTCTTTCCAGTCCCATACCTGTATCTATACTTGGTTTTGGTAAAGGATTTAAGTTTCCATTTTTATCTCTATCATATTGCATAAATACAAGATTCCAAATCTCTAAAAATCTATCTCCTTCTCCACCCATTTTATCTTCAGGGCTATTAAAATGTTCTTCCCCTTGATCATAAAATATTTCACTACAAGGTCCACAAGCTCCTGTATCACCCATAGACCAAAAGTTGTCTTTATCTCCAAATCTTAATATTCTATCTTCACTAATATGCTCTTTCCAAAGCTCATATGCTTCATCATCACTATCATGAACTGTTACCCACAGTTTTTCAATAGGTAAATCTAAATTTACTGTAATAAACTCCCATGCATATGCAATAGCATCTTTCTTAAAATAATCACCAAAAGAAAAATTTCCTAACATCTCAAATAAGGTATGATGTCGTGCAGTGTACCCTACATTTTCAAGGTCATTATGTTTCCCACCTGCTCTTATACAAAGCTGGCAACTTGTAGCTCTTGGATTTTTGGGAGCTGGTACTGCACCTGTAAAAATATCTTTGAATTGAACCATACCAGCATTTGTAAACAACAATGTTGCATCATCTGGCACTAAAGGCATACTACTTATAACTGCGTGATCTTTACTTTTAAAAAAATCTAAAAATTCTTGTCTTATATTCATTGTTTTATTCCAATATTAATTAGTTGAGGAATTTTATCTAATATCAAATTAAAAAATAAGTAAGTAGAACTAAAATTAGTTTAAAGATAATAAGTGTAGAATGTTGTTACAAAAAAATTTAAGGAAAAAATATGGGAAAATATATAGAATTAACAAGTGAAAATTTTGATGCTACAGTAAACGAAGGTGTTTCTTTAGTTGACTTTTGGGCTCCTTGGTGTGGTCCTTGTAGAATGATTGCTCCAGTAATTGAAGAATTAGCTGAAGACTTTGATGGTAAAGCTAATATTTGTAAAGTAAATACAGATGAACAACAAGAACTTGCAGTTAAATTTGGAGTAAGATCAATTCCAACTATTATTTTTATCAAAAATGGTGAAAAAGTTGATGAAATGATTGGTGCAGCTTCAAAAGCTCAATTTGCTGATAAATTAAACGCACTTATTTAATCTAACATACTTTGAACTTGATTTTCCAAGTTCAAGGTTATTAAACTTCTTAAATCTATTTTAGTTTTAATACTAATTATCTACTTAAACTATACTACAAGAAAAAAACTGTATCATTACAACTCAAAAATTTAAATATATAATAGTTTTAAACTATATAAAATAAAAGGAAATTTTGATGTTGGATTTAGCAATAATTGGCGGAGGGCCTGCTGGACTTACAGCCGGACTATATGCTACTCGTGGTGGACTTAAAGATGTTACAATGTTTGAAAAAGGATTTCCTGGTGGACAAATTACTCAAAGTAGTGAAATAGAAAACTATCCTGGACAAAGTGAAGTTGTTACAGGGATGGATCTTATGATGAATTGGCCAGAACAATGTCAAAGATTTGGTCTAAAACATGAAATGACTGAAGTAACAAATATCTCAAAAAATAACAATATTTTTAATCTTACATTTATTGATGGATCAATACAACAAGCAAAATCTGTACTAATAGCAACGGGATCTGTTCCCAAAAAAGCTGGTGTTAAAGGCGAAGATAAATACTTTGGTAAGGGTGTTAGTACTTGTGCTACATGTGATGGTTTCTTTTATAAAGATAAAGAGGTTGTAGTTCTTGGTGGTGGAGATGCAGCAATTGAAGAAGCTGTATATTTGGCAAAAATTTGTTCTAAAGTATATGTAGTACATAGAAGAGATACATTTAGAGCTGCTCCAAATACAATTGAGCATATGGAAAAATGTGATAATATTGAGCTAGTTTTAGATTCAACAGTACAAGAGATAATTGGCGATGATAGTGGAGTTACAGGAATTATTGTAGAAAATAAAAATACAAAAGAGACTAGACAAATAGATGTACCAGGTGTTTTTGTATTTGTTGGAAGAGATGTATTAAATGAAACACTAAAACAAGAAGATGGATCATTTTTATGTGATATGAATGATTGGGGGGAAGTGATTGTTGATTTATCTATGAGAACTTCCGTTCCTGGATTATTCGCTGCAGGTGATATTAGAATAGAAGCACCTAAACAAGTAGTATGTGCTGCAGGTGATGGCGCAACTGCTGCACTACAAGCAATTAGCTATGTTGATAGCTTAGCATAAGGATAGATATATGTTAAAAGTAGGAATTTTAGGAAGTACAGGTAGAGTTGGATCATTACTTATAGATGATTTACAAAGTGATGAGCAAACAAGTATTGGATCAGTTCATGTATTTGATGAATTAAAAAAGCCATTACCCAAAGATACGGTTGTTACAAATGATATGGAAACACTACTTAATAATTGTGATGTTGCTATTGATTTTTCTGCACCAGCTGCAACAGAACAACTTCTTGAGCAAACTATAAAAGGTGGTTCAACTCCACTTGTTATTGCAACAACTGGATTTTCTAAACATCAACAAAATTTACTACTTGAAGCTAGTAAAAAAGTTCCTGTGTTATATGCTACAAATATGAGTTTAGGAGTTGCAGTATTAAACAAACTTGTTGCTCTTGCTTCTAAGACTTTAGCTGAATTTGATTGTGAAATTGTAGAACAGCACCATAGACATAAAGTTGATTCTCCAAGTGGAACAGCTTTAACTTTAGCTGAGCACGCGGCACATGCTAGAGATCTTGACCTTGATAAAGTTAGAATTAGTGGACGAGATGGAATAATTGGAGCTAGAACTAAAGATGAAATTGCAGTAATGAGTTTAAGAGGTGGAGATATTGTTGGTCGTCACACTGCTGGATTTTATAATGATGGTGAATTTATAGAACTTAATCATACTGCAACAGCTAGAAATACATTTAGTCGAGGTGCAATCAAAGCTGCGAAATGGTTGGTAAATCAAGAACCTGGATTATACTCAATCAATGATTGTTTAGGTTTATAATATGTGTGCGATAGTTGGAATATTTGGAAATGAAGATGCTTCAAAATTAGCAAGTGCAGCATTGTTTGCTATGCAACATAGAGGTCATGAAGCTACAGGAATTAGTAGTGGTGGATCTGATGATAAAAAAATATATACTGTAAAAAATAGAGGCTTTGTAAGAGATGTTTTTGATGAAAAAGCCTTTTCTATTCTAAAAGGTGATATGGCAATAGGTCATAATAGATATTCAACAGCAGGTAGTGATTCTGTATTTGATGCTCAACCTATTCAAGCAAAATATAAACTTGGTGAAATATCTATAGTTCATAATGGAAATCTAATAAATAAAAATGAAGTTAGACAAAGACTAATAGATGAAGGAAGTATCTTTCAAACAGGAATGGATACAGAAAATCTGATTCACCTTATTGCAAAATCTAGCCAAGATAAACTAAGAGATAGAATTACAAAATCACTTACAAAAGTTAAAGGTGCTTATAATTTTATTATTCAAAGTAGATCTAAACTTTTTGTAGTAAGAGATCCTCATGGAATTAGACCACTTAGTATTGGTAAACTAAGATCTGGTGGTTGGATTATTGCTAGTGAAACATGTTGTTTTGATTTAGTTGATGCTGTATTTGTAAGAGATGTAAAACCTGGAGAGATGCTAATATTCTCTAAAGATTACGATGAACCAGAATCTATTATGCTTGATGATACAAAAGAGTTTAGACCTTGTGCATTTGAATATATATATTTTGCTAGACCTGATAGTGATATAGATGGTAAAAATGTATATCAAACAAGAGAAAATATGGGTAAAGTTTTAGCAAAAAACGATAAAAAATTACTTAATGCTGATATGGTTATACCAGTTCCAGACAGTGGTGTTCCATCTGCCCTTGGATATTCAAAAGAAAGTGGAATACCATTTGAACTTGGAATAATTAGAAATCATTATGTAGGTAGAACTTTTATTGAACCAACTCAAGCTATGAGAAATATGAAAGTTAAGATGAAACTATCTCCTATGAGATCACTTATTGAAGGTAAAAAGCTCGTAGTTATTGATGATTCTATTGTAAGAGGTACAACAAGTAAAAGAATAGTAAGAATGTTAAAAGATGCAGGTGCAGCTGAAGTTCATTTTAGAGTAGCAAGTCCTATGATTCAACATCCATGTTTTTATGGTATTGATACTCCTACAAAAGAGGAATTAATAAATGCAATGAAAACAAAAGATGAAGTTCAAGAATATATTGAAGCTGATTCATTAGAATATTTATCAATAAAAGATTTAAAAGATGCATTAGGACACGATAGAAACTATTCTATGGTAAGTTTTGATGGCGATTATTTCGTAGTATAAAAGAAAGTATATATTTGAAACAAGTTAACACTATAGGTAGATATTTTAAAAATAAATTTGGTCAAAAAGTATATAAAGTTCCAGTTAGTATTAGTGGTTTTACTTGTCCAAATATTGATGGAACTGTAGCAAAAGGTGGCTGTACATTTTGTGAAAATGAATCTTTTTCACCAAATCTAACTGATAAATCAAAATTTAAACTAAATTCAAGAAGTACTTCAAATCCATATTTACAAACACAACTTAAACAAATGAAGATACAATTTGATACAACTGCACAAATTTTACATAATAAATTTGGTGCAAATAAATTTATTGTATATTTTCAATCTTTTACAAATACGTATGCACCATTAGATACACTGAAATATCTTTATGAAGAAGCATTAACATTTGATAATGTAGTAGGACTTAGTATAGGTACAAGAACAGATTGTATCACTCATGAAATTTTAGATTATTTAGTAGATATTCAAAATCGACCAATTCCAAATATTCCTACTATGAACTATGAAGTTTGGGTAGAATATGGAATACAGTCTTTTTATGATGAAACATTATTAAAAATCAATCGTGGACATGATGCTCAAAATATGATTGATTGGATTACTATTACCAAGAATAAAGGTCTTTTAGTATGTGGTCATCTAATTTATGGGTTACCTGATGAAACTCAAGATATGATGCTAAATAGTCATAAAAAGACTATTGAACTTGGAGTTGATTCAATAAAATATCACCCTTTATATGTAGTAAAAAATACACTTCTTACAAAACAATACACTGATGGTAAATTTACACCAATTAGTGAAGAACTATATATAGATACAGTTGTAAAATCTATTTTAGAACTTCCACAAAATATAACTATACAAAGAATAACTGCAGGAATTGATGATAAATCACTTTTATCACCTGATTGGTGTAGAAATAAACATCAACAAATGTTTAAATTAAAAGTGCAATTAAAACTTCATAACTTGTGTTATTAACACACATTTACACAAATAATTTACATTTACCTTAAAACTTGACCTTAGTTATTAATGTTTAAGAATAAAAGATATATAATACGTAGATTTTATTTCAAAATAAGGAACAAGAATGTCTAACGATACAAACAGACGAGATTTTCTAGGAATGTCATTTGCAGCAGTAGCAGCAGTGGGTGGTGCAGCTTCATTAATCGGTATGAAGCAAGCATGGGATCCACTTCCAAGCGTACTAGCGGCAGGATCAACTGTTGTTGATCTTAAAAATGCAGAACCTGGAAAACCAAGTATGGCAACGTGGAGAGGTAAACCAATTTTTATCTTAAAGAAAACAGCTGATATGCCAAAAGATGGTAGAGATTTAGTAATTGGATCAGATCACTTTACTTTAGTAATTGGTTTATGTACACACTTAGGATGTATTCCAGCATGGAAAAAAACTAAATGGAAGTGTGCATGTCACGGTGGAGAATTTGATTCTAGTGGTAGAAATATTTTTGGACCACCACCAAGACCATTTGATATACCACCATTTAAAGTTGATGGTACAGTAGTTACTTTAGGTGCTGAAACTGGACCTGAATATGCAAAAATGATGAAAGCGTAAGGGGGAAGCACAATGGCAAAAATTAATGAAAGTCTTTTTAGTGCTGAAGGTCTTGATAAAAGGTTAAATCTTACACAATTCAATAAAGTTATGATGACTGAATATTGGATCCCAAAAGATATTAACTTTTTATGGGCTATGGGTGTAGTTTTAGCAAGTACATTTATGATCTTAATCGTAAGTGGTATTTTCTTAATGATGTATTACAAGCCTGATACTGCACTTGCATTTGATAGTGTAAACTATACAATTATGCAAGAAGTTGGTTTTGGTTGGTTATTTAGACATATGCATGGTGTTGCAGCTTCAGTTGTATTCTTAATCATATATATTCATATGTTTACTGGTCTTTACTATGGTTCTTACAAAAAAGGTAGAGAGATGATTTGGATCTCTGGTATGCTTTTATTTGTAACATTTTCTGCAGCTGGTTTCTCTGGATATATGCTTCCATGGGGACAAATGTCTTACTGGGCAGCAGCCGTTATTACTAACCTATTCTCTGGTGGATCACTTCATGCTGATTTCTTAGTTGAGTGGATTAGAGGTGGTTATTCTGTTGGAGATGCTACATTAACTAGATTCTTTATGTTACATGTATTCTTAATGCCAATTATTATTCTTGGTATTATTGTACTTCACTTTTATACACTAAGAATTCCTCATGTTAATAATCAAGAATCAGATGATATTGATTTTGATGCTGAAGCTGAAAAATATTTAGCTGGAAACAAAAAAGAATCTAAAGTAATTCCTTTTTGGCCTGTATTCTTATCAAAAGATTTTGCTATTTTAGGAGCATTTTTAATATTCTACTTCTACTTAGTATTCTTTAATTATGAATTTGCAATGGATCCAGTGAACTTTGATCCTGCTGACCCAATGGTAACTCCAGCTCATATTTATCCTGAGTGGTATTTCTTATGGTCTTATGAAGTTCTTAGAGGTTTCTTCTTTGATATTGCTGGTATGAGTGCTATGGATATTGGTCTTATTGCGTTTGCATTTGCACAAGTTATCTTTATGATCGTACCATTTATTGATAGAGATCCAGATATTTTACCTGCATTTAAACGACCAAGATTTAATATTTGGTTCTGGGTACTTATGTTTGACTTAGTTGTTCTTTCTGTTTATGGTAAATTACCACCAACAGGTATGAATGCATGGATTGGATTCTTTGCAACTCTAACATTCTTAGGATTATTTGCAATTTTTCCATTTATTACGAAAGCAGATGCTAAAGCAAGGGGTGCACTATGAGAGAATTTAAAATATTAGGTGTATTAGTATTTTTTACTGCCTTATTATATATAGGAGTTGAACCATTTGCACATTCTCAAATGCATGCACATGTTGAAGCACCTGAATATGATTTTAAAGATGCTGATGGTGTAGATAAAGCACTAGTTGGTAATGCACAAAATGGTGCAGCATTAGTACAAGCAAATTGTATTGCATGTCACTCTATTACTAAAGCAGGTTTTGCTCCAATGATGGATGATGCAACTAGTGCAGCATCATATGGTGTTGTTCCACCAGATTTAAGTACTGCTGGAACTATGTATGATCCACATTTCTTAGCTGCATTTATTAAAAATCCAGCTAAGGCTACTAAAACAGAGCATAAATTTGAAGATGGTGCAGTTCACCCAATGCCTTCATATGATTGGATGAAACCACAAGAGATTGCAGATATGGTTGCATATTTAAAATCTATTGCTCCAAAAACTATGACAAACAAAGAAGTATTTAATGATGCTTGTAATAGATGTCACTCTATGAAATATGATGGTATGAAAATTATTACTGATGGACCAAATGGTGTAAGAAAAGAAGGTGTTAAAGCACGTTCAGATGTTTCTAAATACATGGGTAAAACTCCACCAGATTTATCACAATATATTAGAAGTAGAAGTGAATCTTATTTACATGAATTTATTAATGATCCTCAAAAACATCTTGCTGGAACAGCTATGCCAAGAGTTGGTTTAACTGAAAAAGCAGAGAATCAAGTTATTAAATATATGGAAGAGATCGGTGAAGTTAAAAAACCAGAAAGAGAAGCATTAGCTCCTAAGTTTTTAGCTTACTTACTAATCTTTACAATCTTTGCATTCTTATGGAAAGCAAAAATTTGGAGAGAAGTTCACTAAGAACTTTCTCCTAAATTAAAAAAGGGTAGAGTTTACGCTCTACCCTTTTTTTATCTTTTTAAAAATTTTATAATAATATTTTAGAAGAGATACCTAAAACTGCAGTTTGACTTTTTAAAATATTAGAGGTATTAAATCCAATCACTTTATTTTGATCAAATTTTTCTCTTTCTATTTCACAAAATCCACCTTCTGGACCCACAATAACTGTATTTATATCATCTATGCTATAGTTTTCTACTGTATTTAAACTAAAATCTATAAAATAGCTATTTTTATTTTTACTAATAAATTTATCTATTGATTCACATATATCTAATTTAAGTAGTGTAGATCTTCCACATTGTTGAGATGAGTTTATAAGTATAGTATTTAATCGATCAAGATTTGGTTTAAAAGATTTTTGTGAAAATTCACAATATATAAAAGTAATTTTATCTACTCCTAGCTCATTTAAAGAGTTTAATGTTTTCTCTACAGTTTTAGGATCAACAATACACCAACCTATATGCAAAGAATGTTGATGTTTAACTATCTTTTTTTCACTATAAATTAATTTTAAAGAAGCTTTTCTTCTATCAATTAACTCTATTTTATAATGATATAACATATCATCAACTAAATTCCTAAATTTTAAAATATCATTTGAAGATTTTCGTCTTACTTTAAATATATATTTATATAATTCTCCATCTATAATTAACTGATTAATTGATGCATCTTTATGATATAAATATTGCATTTAAAATATCTTTGCAATAATATATACAAAAATTAAAGCACTAAGTTCAATAATATATATTTTTCGTGCAAATAATTTAAAATCATATTGAGATTGAATATCATCAGAAGTGATAATACGCATTTTTTTATATCTTTTTATCTCCAATACCATAATAAATATTGTAGCTATAATCATGAGTATCACTGTGTAACTCATATCATGAACATATGCTGATACTATAGCACCTGTGTAAGCAACTGTTGCATTTATTCCATGAAATAAAGGGGTCATAAATCTTAACTTCTTTGCCAATGATATAAAATCACTTGAAAAATATACATTTACTAAATTAAAAATTATAATTAAAACCAAACAATAAATCATATATATATGTGTTACAACTGCACTGCTCATTAGTTCCATAAATAGCCTTGTTAGAAATTTTTTGGTATTATATCAAAACAATTATAATATTAGGAATTAATATGGCTATTAGTATATATGATGCACTTGAACTTATTCAAAAGAATACAAAAAAAATTGGTTTTGAAATTATTCCATTAGAAAATTCTTTAAAAAGAGTATGTGCAAAGGATATATTTGCAACACATTCACTTCCCCGATTTAACAACTCTGCAATGGATGGATATGGTGTTAAAATAGAAGATAGATCAAGAAATGTTAAAGTTATAAATACAATTATGGCTGGTGATAAAATTGAGCCTCTTATCAATACGGGTGAATGTATAAAAATTATGACGGGAGCTAGAGTTCCAAATAGTGTAGAAGCTATAATTCCTAAAGAAGATATTATACAAAATGAAGATGGTACTATTTCTTTACCATCAAATATAAAACAAAACAATCATATTAGATTTATTGGTGAAGATATAAAAAGTGGTCAAATTATACTGGGTGTTGGACAAGAGATAAATTTTGCATCTATTACAGCCTTAGCTTCACAAGGAATTACACATATAAAAGTTTATAAAAAACCTAAAGTAATAGTTTTTGCAAGTGGGGAAGAACTTAAATTACATTATGAAAAAGTTGAAGATTATCAAATATACAATTCTAATACTCCAACACTAATAGCAAGAACTCAAGAATTAGGTTGTGATACAACTTTTATAGGTGTTGCAAATGATACACTTGATTCAATTCAAGAACATATACAAAACTCTTTAGATGCTGATTTAATAGTTACAAGTGGAGGAGTTAGTGTTGGTGATGCAGATTTTACAAAAGAAGCATTTTCTAATCTAAATATGCAAACTATTTTTGATGGAATTGCAATAAAACCAGGTAAACCAACTGTATTTGGAAAAATAAATAATACATATATTTTAAATCTTCCAGGAAATCCACTTGCATCAGCGCTTATATTTGAACTATTTGGAAAAATCTTAATTCAAAATTTAAATGGTTCTAAAAATATATATCATAATACAATAAAAGCAAAAATAAATGATGATTTTAAAAATAAAAAAGGAAGACCTACTTTAATACCAGGTAATTTTGATGGTGAATATTTTACTCCCTCTCAAAAAAGAAGTCCAGGTATGGTTAATGTTTTAAATCATTGTAATAGTTTAATACTGTTAAATGAAGATGTAGAGTTTTTAGCAAAAGATTCATCTGTAAATATACTACCAATAAATTGGAAATTTTTCACAAATATTAATAAAGGATTTGAAACAAAATGTTAAGTGTATGTATTTTAAGTGGAGGTATGGATTCAACTCTAGCTTCATATATGGCAAAAAACAATGGAGAAGAAATAATTGCCGTTCATTTTAACTATGGACAAAGAACTCAGCAAAAAGAGCTTGAAGCATTTAGAAATATCTGCAAAGAATTAAATGTAAAAAATTCCTATGAGATTGATATCCCATTTTTCACACAAATTGGAGCTTCTGCTTTAACTGATAATAGTATTGATGTACCTACAAGTGGTGTAAAACCTGGTGTTCCAATTACTTATGTGCCTTTTCGAAATGGTATTTTTATAAGTATAGCAACTGCAATAGCCGAAAAAGAAGGAGCTACTTCACTTTATATTGGTGTTGTTCAAGAAGATAGTAGTGGTTATCCAGATTGTAGTGATAGTTTTATAAACAAGATGGAACAAAGTATTAATGAAGGTACAAAAAAAGAGACAAAATTAAAAATAATTACACCATTAGTTCATATGAGTAAAAAGCAGATAGTTCAAAAAGCTATAGAGTTAGATGTACCACTTCATCTTACTTGGAGTTGCTATAAAAATAGTGATAAAGCGTGTGGAGTTTGTGATAGTTGTAGATTAAGACTAAATGGATTTAAACAATCAGGTCATAAAGACCCGATTTTATATCAAAATAGTAATTAATGAGAGGCTACCATATCTTCTGGTAGTCTAATTTTAGTTGGTATATTTACCATATGTTTAGAGTGAGTTTCTAAATAATTCCAAAATTGTTGTTTCGCTTCATCACTAACATCTTGTTTTTCAATTACTTCTTGGAAACATCCAAGCCATTCTATTCTTGCTTTATCAGGGATTGAAAATGGTTCATGCATTTTTACTTGATCAACATGACCCATCATTTTAGAATAATCTTTTGGTCCACCAGAAATTTCAATAAAATATTTTGTATTATGCTCTATAACTTTTCTAAGACCTTCTTCATCTTGAGGGAAAAAATTTGCAATATCACTTTCTATTAATACATGATAAAAATCATCCATCATAGCTCTAAACCCTTCAATACTAAGTTCTTCTAAATATTTTGTTGGTCTTTCAAACTCAGGCCTTTCTCCAAATTGTGTTTTTGTTATTGTATAATCTACCATTATAATAATTATCCTTTTTTAATTTTTTCACATTGTATCTAAAATCTCTTTATAAGCAAAATTCTATTAAACTTCACCTATTATAAATGGAGATAAAATAGCATGAGATGGGAAATATCTAAACAGTTTGATTTTTGTTATGGACATAGAGTTTGGTCTCAAACATTAAATAAAGATTTAGCACTTGATGAATGTCTTATGTGTCGCCATTTACACGGTCATCAAGGTACCGTCCTAGTTTATCTACAAAGTGAAATTTTACAAGATGGAATGGTTACTGATTTTAAACATTTAAATTGGTTTAAACAATTTTTAGATGATACACTTGATCATAAATTTATTATTGATATTAATGACCCTCTTTTTAATACTATGTTACCACACTACAGTGATAAGTCAAATTTAATATCTATGCCACAAAACTATCAAATACCTAATATAAATATTATAAAAGATGAACCAACTCATATACATGAATTATATTCTGGTTATATTATAGTAGATTTTGTACCTACAAGTGAAAATATCTCTGCTTGGCTTTTAAAAATTGTACAAAATAAAATGAATCCTCTAGGTATAGAAGTATCAAAAATAGAATATTTTGAAACACCAAAAAGCAAAAGCACAGTATATGCTTGAAGTAAATGAGATCTTTGGTCCAACTATTCAAGGTGAAGGTCAAAGAGTAGGAAACCCATCTGTTTTTATAAGATTTGGGAAATGTAATCTTAGATGTCCTGGATTTAATGTAGAATATGAAACACCAAGTGGAGTTAAAAAGTGTAGTTGTGATAGTTTTCATGCAGTTGATATTGCTTTTAGAGATCAATGGTATCAATTTTCCAACTCAAAACAACTAATAGATGAAGTTGATAAATATATCCCTGATTATAAAGTTGATATTGTTATAACTGGTGGTGAACCTCTTATATATTGGAATAATCAAGAATTTCAAAAGTTTCTAGAACATTATAGCAATCAAGGTTATCATATAACTATAGAAACAAATGCTTCACTACCTATAAGTATTTCTAAAACTTACCAAAAAAAAATATTATATTCTATGAGTGTAAAACTTAGTAATAGTGGAGAAAAGATTGAAAAAAGACTTAACTACCCCACTTTAAATCATATTATTAATAATAGTGAAGAAAATTATCTAAAATTTGTAATAAATAAAGATTTTTTATCTAAAGCACAAAATGAAATCGATACAATTTTAACTAATATTCCAAAAACTAATATTTATCTTATGCCAATGGGTGATACTAGTGCTGATATTGATCAAAATGCTTTAAGCGTAATAAATATGGCACTTGAAAATGGATATAAATATAGTGATAGATTACATATAAGAGTATGGAATAATAAAAGAGGCGTATAATTTAATAAAGGAGAATTATGAAATTTACAGGAAATAATGTACTAATTACTGGTGCAAGTAGAGGAATAGGAGCACAAATTGCTCTTACATTGGCATCATTTGGACTAAAAGTTTGGATAAATTATAGAAATGGTGCAGCCCAAGCAGATGCAATTAAAGAACAAATTGAAGCTGCAGGTGGAACTGCTGCAGTTATTAAAGCAGATGTATCAAATGAACAAGAGTTTGTTGATGCAATTAAAACGATAGTTGCAGCTGATGGAGCATTGAGTTATTTAGTTAATAATGCTGGTATTACAAATGATAAACTTGCTATTAGAATGAGTATGGATGATTTTGATTCAGTCATAAATGCAAATTTAAGATCTGCTTTTATTGGATGTAGAGAAGCTTTAAAAACTATGAGTAAAAAAAGATTTGGTGCAGTTGTAAATATCTCTTCAATAGTTGCAGAAATGGGAAATCCAGGTCAAACAAACTATAGTGCTAGCAAAGGTGGACTTAATGCTATGACCAAATCATTTGCCAAAGAAGGAAGTGCAAGAGCAATTAGATTTAATGCAATTACTCCTGGATTTATAGCAACAGATATGACAGATGAGCTAAAAGATGAGATCAAAGATGAATATACTAGAAATATTCCATTGAAAAGATTTGGTACACCACAAGAGGTTGCTAATAGTGTAGCATTTTTGTTAAGTGACTATTCTAGTTACATAACTGGTGAAATATTAAAAGTTAATGGTGGACTTTACGTCTAAAAAAGAAAAAATTTAAATATATTTTGTTATAATTGTAGCAATTTATTAAAAAGGATTAAAATATGGCATTATTAGATGATGTAAAAGAAGTAGTAGTAGAGCAATTAGATTGTGATGCAGCTGAAGTTAAAGAAGATTCAAAATTTATCGAAGATTTAGGTGCAGATTCACTTGACGTTGTAGAATTAGTTATGGCTTTGGAAGAAAAATTTGATATTGAAATTCCAGATGAAGATGCTGAGTCTATTTTAACAGTTGCTGACGCATTAAAATATATCGAAGATAACGCGTAATTTAAATTAATATAAAAAAGGTGCTTATACACCTTTTTTATAGTATAAAGTTATTGAACAATAGTTTTATACTATAAAAAATATGGAGAAAAGATACAGATGCAAAGAGTAGTAGTAACAGGAATGGGAATGATTAATTCATTAGGACATAATGTTGAAGAATCATTTAATGCAATTACACAAGGTGAATGTGGAATAGATACAATTACACTATTTGATCCTGAAAGATTTTCAGCACAAATAGCTGGAGAAGTTAAAAACTTTGATTCTTCTGCAATTCTAGGTAAAAAAGAAGCAAAAAAAGCTGATAGATTTATTCAACTTGGTATTCATGCAGCGCAAGAAGCTATGATTGATGCTGGATTAGTAACTGACAATAAAGTTGATGATTCTATTGCAGATGAATTTGGAATTGTATCTGCTTCAGGAATTGGTGGATTACCAAATATAGAAAAAAATTCTATGATTTGTGGATCAAGAGGTCCTAGTAAGATATCTCCGTTTTTCATCCCATCATCTTTAGTAAATATGCTTGGTGGTTTTGTATCAATTCAACATAATTTAAAAGGTCCAAATATCTCTGTAGTAACTGCATGTGCAGCTGGTACACACTCTATTGGTGAGGCCTATAAAACTATTGTTTTAGGTGGAGCTACAAAAATGTTAGCTGTTGGTGCTGAATCTGCTGTATGTGGTGCAGGTGTTGGTGGATTTGCAGCAATGAAAGCACTAAGTACTAGGAATGATGATCCAAAAACTGCTTCAAGACCATTTGATAAAAACAGAGATGGATTTATTATGGGAGAAGGTTCAGGTGCTTTAGTACTGGAAACTTTAGAATCTGCACAAGCTAGAGGTGCAAAAATATATGCAGAACTTATAGGTTTTGGAGAAAGTGGTGATGCAAATCATATTACTACTCCAACGCAAGATGGACCTTTAAGAGCTATGAAAGCTGCATATAATATGGCTAAGAAAAATAATGGTGGCGAATTAAAAATTGATTATGTAAATGCTCATGGTACGAGTACTCCTGTTAATGATAAAAATGAAACTGCTGCATTAAAAGAGTTATTTGGTGGAAAAGAAAACTGTCCTCCTGTAACATCAACAAAAGGTCAAATTGGACATTGTTTAGGAGCTGCAGGTGCTATTGAAGCTATTATTTCAATTACTGCTATGAATAAAGGTATTATTCCTCCAACAATTAACCAAATTGAAGCAGATGAAAATTGTGATTTAGATTATGTACCAAATAAAGCTAGAGAAGCAAAAATCGATGTAGTTATGAGTAACTCATTTGGTTTTGGTGGAACAAATGGTGTTGTAATTTTCAAAAAATATAACGATTAATATATATAAATATAAAGGACTATTTTGGCTACCTATTTAGATTTTGAAGAGAATATTAAAAAAATTGAAGAAGAGATAATTCAAGCGAAAACTTTTGCAGATGAATTAAAGTTAGATGGTTTACAAAAAAAACTAGATCAGGAAGTTGAAAAAACATTTAGTAATTTATCAGATTTCCAAAAACTTCAACTTGCGCGTCACCAAGATAGACCATATGCACTTGATTATATTAGAGCTTTATTAACAGATGCATACGAAATTCATGGTGACAGACATCTAACTGATGATATGGCAATAGTTTGTTACCTTGGTTATATAGGTGATGAAAAAGTTATGGTTATTGGTGAACAAAAAGGTAGAGGTACTAAAAATAAATTAAAAAGAAATTTTGGTATGCCAAATCCTGAAGGATATAGAAAAGCACTAAGAGCTGCTAAAATGGCTGAAAAATTCAATATCCCTATTCTTATGCTTGTGGACACTCCGGGTGCATATCCAGGTATTGGAGCAGAAGAAAGATCTCAAAGTGAAGCGATTGCACGAAATCTTTTTGAATTAAGTGATCTTGATACTATTACTATCTCTGTAGTAATTGGTGAAGGTGGAAGTGGAGGAGCTTTAGCTATTGGAGTTGCTGATAGATTAGCAATGATGAGATACTCTATTTTTTCTGTAATTTCACCTGAGGGTTGTGCGGCTATTTTATGGAATGATCCTACAATGGTACAAGCTGCTGCAAATGAACTAAAAGTAACACCAAATGCATTAAAAGAGATGAAACTAATTGATGATATTATTGATGAACCATTAATTGGAGCACATAGACAAAAACAAGAAGCTTTTAGAGCTATGGGAGATTACTTTTTAGATACAGTTCAAAAATTAAGAGCATTATCAAAAGAGGAAAGATTAGAGCAAAGATACGCAAAACTTATGGCTTTGGGTGCATTTGATTCACATAAATAATTATGCAAACAAATATTAATACCTTTATAGGTTTTAATAACAAATTTAAAAAATCAAAAGCTGTTCTTTTTGGAGCACCTTTTGATGGAACAACCTCATTTAAACCAGGTGCAAGATTTGCACCAAATGCAATGCGTGAAGATTCTTGGGCATTGGAAAGCTACTCCCCTTATATAAATAAAGATCTTGAAGATATAAAACTTTGTGATATTGGTGATATAGAATTTCCTTTTGGAAATAAAGCAAAATCTCTTCGTATGATTGAAAGATTAACAACTAGAATAATAGATCAAAATAAAATACCAATTATGCTAGGTGGAGAACATCTTGTAAGTTTAGCAACTATAAATTCTTTATATAAAAAATATAAAGATTTACATATATTACATTTCGATGCACATACAGATTTAAGACAAGAGTATCTGGAAGAGAAATTAAGTCATGCTACGGTTATAAGAAGAGTATGGGATATAGTAGGTGATGATAAAATATATCAATTTTGTATAAGATCAGGCCTTAAAGAAGAATTCACTTGGGCAAAGAAACATACACATCTAGAGAAGTTTACATACAAAACTTTAAAACCAACAATTAAAAAATTAAAAAATAAACCTGTATATATCACTATAGATTTAGATGTACTAGATCCTAGTATTTTCCCTGGAACTGGTACACCAGAGCCTGGTGGTATTAGTTTTGAACAAATACTTGATATAATAAAAAAACTATCAAAACTAAATAATGTAGTTGGATTTGATTTAGTAGAGTTATCTCCAAAATATGATCAAAGTGGCGTATCAACTGCAGTTGCAGCTAAAGTTTTACGAGAGTTAACTTTAGCTGTAATTAGATAAAGTTAAACTAAAGTCCCTAATTTTTCACCTGCAAGTAGATGAAAATGTAAGTGATGAACTTCTTGTCCACCATTATCTCCAATATTTGTAATAAGTCTATAACCCTCTTTTGAAACATCAAGTTTTGAAGCAACTTTTTGAATAAAAGTAGTCATATTTGCCATAACTTTTGGCGGCATAACATCAAAAGATACAATATGATCTTTTGGAATAATTAAAATATGTTTTTGAGCTTGTGGATTTATATCTTCAAAAGCTAAAAAATTTTCATCTTCTAATACAGTTTTATTTGGTATTTTTCCTTCTATAATTTGACAAAATATACACATAAAATCTCCTTAAATTTATTTTACAATTAGTATAGAAAATATTATAACCAAACTCTTATAAAATTTTAAGTACAATAGCAAAAAATAGATAAAACAATTAATATGGAGAACTAATTTGACGCAGTGGCTAGAAAAAATTGAGTCTGCAAATACTTTAGATATTTTAGAAGATCTAAGAATAGAACTTCTAGGTAAAAAAGGTGTATTAACTGCACAATTTGCAAAACTTAAAGATGTACCAAATGACCAGAAAAAACAGTTTGCTCAAGATTTAAATAATCAAAAAACAACTTATACAAAAGCAATAGAAGATAAAAAGCTATTACTAGAGCAAGAAAAATTAAACAAACAACTTGAATCAGAAAAAATAGATGTTACAAAATTTACATTTAGTAGTGATATTGGAGCTAAACATCCCGTAATGGAAACTATGAATGAAATTATTACATATTTTCAAAATTTAAATTTTGCTGTTGAAGAGGGACCTTTAGTAGAGGATGATTTTCATAACTTTGAAGCATTAAATCTTCCAAAATATCACCCAGCACGTGATATGCAAGATACTTTTTACAACAAAGATAATACACTTTTAAGAACACATACAAGCCCCGTGCAAATCAGAACTATGATGAGTCAAAAACCACCAATTAGAATGATAGCACCAGGTACTGTATTTAGAAAAGATTTTGATCTTACACATACTCCAATGTTCCATCAAATAGAAGGTCTTGTAGTAGATAAAAGTGGTGAAGTTTCATTTGCAAATTTAAAACATATATTAACAGAATTCTTACAACATATGTTTGGTGAGGTTGAAGTAAGATTTAGACCTTCGTTTTTCCCATTTACAGAGCCTTCAGCTGAAGTTGATATATCTTGTGTATTTTGTAAAGGTGACGGATGTAGAGTTTGTTCACATACAGGATGGCTAGAAGTACTTGGATGTGGAATAGTAGATGAAAATGTATTTAAAGCTGTTGGATATGAAGATGTAAGTGGATATGCATTTGGTTTAGGAATTGAGAGATTTGCTATGCTTTTACACAATATTGGAGATTTAAGATCTTTATTTGAGAGTGATTTAAAATTATTAGGACAGTTTAAATGATAGTTACACGACATTGGTTACAAGAATTTATTGATATATCAAATATAAGGACTGAAGATATTTGTAAAAAACTAAACTCTATTGGATTAGAAGTTGATAGTGTTCAAACTATAAAGATTCCAAGTGGTGTTGTAGTTGGAAAAGTTTTAGAGTGCGAAAAACATCCAGATGCAGATAAACTAAATATATGTAAAGTTGATATTGGATCTGAAATATCTCAAATAGTATGTGGAGCAAAAAATGTAGCAGCTGGTCAATTAGTACCTGTTGCTACTGTTGGATGTGTACTTGGTAAAGATTTTAAAATTAAAAAAGCAAAACTAAGAGGTGTAGAATCATTTGGAATGATATGTTCTTCAACAGAGATTGGTTTAGCTAAATTAAATGATGGTATTTTAGAACTAGATACATCTATAGGTGAACTTGAAATTGGAAAAGAGTTAAAAGATTATCCACTATTTAATGATGAGATTATAGAGATTGAATTAACAGCAAACAGAGGTGATTGTTTAAGTATAAATGGAGTAGCAAGAGAACTTTCAACTGCATTTAAAATCCCTATGATTACTTACGAAGAGAATATTAACAGTACATCTACTGCTATTGGCCAAATCTTAGATATTCAAACATCTAGTAACTGTAATGCAAATCTACACTATAAAGCAGCTAATATTGAAAATCTTTCTATGCCACTTATATATCAATTAAGATTAGCATCTGTTGGAATTGAAAAAAATACTCAAGTAGAACTTGCTGTTGCATATGCTATGCATTCAACTGGTGTTTTATTAAATGTTTATACAAAAGCAATAGCTGGTTCAAAAGATGATAAAATTTTATTAGAAATTAAAAAATCAAAAAATGGATTTGATTGTGTATATGCAGATGATTTATTAAGTATTATAGGTATAGATGCTGGTGAAATTGAAAAGCCAGACAATGAAGTTATATTAGAAGCATCATACATCAATCCAGAGTATATATCACAAAAAGTATTTGAAACAAAACAAAAAACAGGTGATATTTATTATAAATCTTCAAGAGGAAGTGAGCCAGATATTGATTTTGGACTTTCTTATTTATCTACATTTCTATCACAAAATGGTGCAACACTATATCAAGGAAGTGAATCATTAAGCTGTGAGATTCAACAAAAAAGTATTGATATAAATCTAAATAAAGTAAATGCAATAATTGGTCAAGATATTGATAAAAAAACTGTTGATACAATATTAACACTTCTTGGATTTAAAGTAAAAGATAGTGGAGAAAATATTTTAAATATAACAATACCACTATATAGACATGATATAAAAAATATCGCTGATATTACTGAAGAGATTGTAAGAATTGTAGGTATTGATAATATTCAAGCAAAACCTTCTAAAATTATTGAATCAAATAGAATAAATAAAACTACATATAATCTTATAAAGAAGAACCAATTAAGAAATAATGCTATAAACAATGGTTTCTTTGAAACAATCACTTATGTATTTACATCAAAAGAGATTTTAGAAAAATACAATTTTGAAACTGTAGTGGATGACAAAGATATTTTAAATCCAATAGTAGCAGAGTTAAACACTTTTAGAACATCAATTTTACCGAATCTTGTAAGTGCTGCTTCATCAAATATAAAATCTGGATATAAAAGTGTAGCCTTATTTGAAATTGGAACTATTTTTGATAAGAATAGAAATGAATCTCAACATATATCTTTTATATTTTCTGGTGAAGAAAAAAGTGCAAGTGTTAGCAATAATGGGAAACCAAAAAATATAGAATTCTTTGACTTTTGTAATAAAGTAGCAAATACTATTGGTGAATTTGAACTAGAACCTATGAATTCTATTCCAAATGATTTTATACATCCTTACCAAAATGCAAATATAATTGTGGATAATAAAATAATTGGATATATGGCAAAGCTTCATCCAAGTGTAGCAAATGATTATAATTTAGACGATACATTTATAGCTCAAATAGATTTTAATATGTTAAAAACAAAATTTGTAAAAGCATCTGCTATTTCAAAATTTCAAACTTCTATTAAAGACCTAAGTTTAATTGCACCAAAAGATATGCCATATAAAAATATCAAAGAGGTATTAAACAATCTTAATATATCTGAAATTAAACAATATAATTTGGTTGATATTTATAGCGATGAAAAACTAGGAGATAATGAAAGTCTAACTATTAGATTTGTTCTTCAATCAAATACAAAAACACTTGAAGATGATGATATTATAAAAATTATGGATAAAATATTATCAACAGTGAATGAGAAACTAAATATAGGTTTAAGATAAATGCAAAAAGTTTTTATACCAAAAGTAGAAAATTCATTTAATGTAACTATAAATGATATAGCAAGTGATAAATCAATATCTCATAGATGTGCTATGTTTTCTCTTTTAAGTGATAAACCTTCACATATAAAAAACTTTTTACAAGGTGAAGATACTCTTGATTCTCTTAAAATTGCTCAAAAACTTGGTGCAATAATTAATAGAGATAAAGGGGACGTTACAATTATCCCACCAAAAGAATTAAGTGAACCAGATGATATACTTGACTGTGGCAATGCTGGTACTGGTATGAGATTATATGCTGGATTATTAAGTGGTATAAAAGGAAGTTTTGTACTGACTGGCGATAAGTATCTAAGAAGTAGACCTATGAATAGAGTAGTAAAACCACTAAGAGATATTGGTGCAAAAATAGATGGTAGAGACAATGGAAACTTAGCTCCATTACATATACGTGGTGGAAATTTAAAAGCTTTTAAATATCATTCACCTATTGATTCTGCGCAAATAAAATCTGCTTTAATATTAGCTGCACTTCAAGCTAATGAACCTAGCTTCTATAAAGAGGATCTACTCTCTAGAGATCATACAGAAAGAATGTTAAAAGGAATGGGAGTAGATATATCTACACAAGATGATGGTTGGATAAAAATATATCCTATCTCAACAAAATTAAAACCTTTGAATATTACTGTTCCAACCGATCCATCTAGTGCATTTTTCTTTGCAGTTGCAGCTGCTATTATTCCAGGATCAAAAGTAATACTTAAAAATGTTACACTTAATCCTACAAGAATAGAAGCTTATGAGATTCTAAAACAAATGGGTGCAAATATTACATATATTCAAACTGAAGATATATA
This sequence comes from uncultured Arcobacteraceae bacterium, assembly GCA_964486745.1. Taxonomy (GTDB): domain Bacteria; phylum Campylobacterota; class Campylobacteria; order Campylobacterales; family Arcobacteraceae; genus JAYEFX01. The sequence continues at coordinate 17,300 of CAZAOJ010000003.1, read as the reverse complement.
CGAGCCAATGGGAGATATTGTAGTTGAATATGCTCCCTTAAAAGCTGTAACTATAGATAAAAATATAGCTTGGCTTATTGATGAACTTCCAGCACTTAGTGTTGCTATGAGTTGTGCCCAAGGTACAAGTACAATAAAAAATGCAAAAGAGCTTAGAGTAAAAGAAAGCGATAGAATTAGTAGTGTTGTTAATAATCTAAATCTATGTGGTATTAAAACTACTGAATATGAAGATGGTTATACAGTTGAAGGTGGGGAACTAAAAAGTGCAACAATAAACTCACATGGAGATCATAGAATTGCTATGAGTTTTGCAATTGCTGGACTTTTATGTGATATGAACATAGAAGATACTCAATGTATAGAAACATCTTTTCCAAATTTTATGGATATTATTAAAAAACTAAGGGATTAATATGAAAGTAGAATTAGCATCTAGTTATGGATTTTGTTTTGGCGTAAAAAGAGCAATTGAAATTGCACAAGAGCATAAAGATTCTGCAACTATGGGTCCACTTATTCATAATCAAAAAGAAATTAGTAGATTAAAAAATAATTTTAATGTTGGACTTTATGAAAATCTTGATGATGTAAAGAAAGATGACATAGTAATAATTAGAACTCATGGTATTCCAAGAGATGATCTTAAAAATTTAAGAAAAAAAGATGCAAAAATAATAAATGCTACTTGCCCATTTGTAACTACTCCTCAACAAATCGTAAAAAAAATGACTCAAGAAGGTTATTGCATTGTAATATTTGGAGATGAACAACATCCTGAAGTAAAAGGTGTAAAAAGTTATGGTCAAAATGATAATGTAATAGTTGTACTTAGTCCAAAAGATCTTGAAGGTGTAAAATTTAAATATGATAAAATTGCAACAGTAGCACAAACTACAAGAAAAAAAGAAGAATATTTACAAATTATTAATTACCTTGTATTAAGATATAAAGAAGTACGTGTATTTAATACAATTTGTGATGCAACATTTGAAAACCAAGATGCCGCACGAAGCCTATCAAAAAAAGTTGATATTATGATTGTAATTGGTGGTAAAAATTCATCAAATACAAAACAACTATTATCTATATGTGAAGATAACTGTGAAAGCTATCTAATAGAAGATGAAAACGAATTAGAAGATAATTGGTTTAAAAATAAAAAACTTTGTGGTATAACAGCTGGGGCTTCAACTCCTGATTGGATTATTCAAAAAGTAGTAACCTATATAGAAAAAATATAACCAAAATATTCATTACAATATAATTTAAGCTAAGTTGTAGTATAATCAGCGACTTTAAGAAAATAATTGTTAATAACAAAGGGTATATAATGGGTATGGAAGATATCGACTTAGGTGAAGATTTTGATTTTGCAAAGATGCTTGATGAATCTTTTGAAAACAGTGAGAATAACTCACTTGTAGATGGTGTAATTGTAGAAATTAATGGTGATGTAGTACTTGTTGACGTTGGTCAAAAGATTGAGGGTAAAATTAACGTAAGTGAAATTACAATCAATGGTGAAGTACAATTTAAAGCTGGTGATGTAATCAAAGTAATGATGATGGGAAGCAGAGGGGAAAGACCTTCAATCTCATATAGAAAAGTTCTTCAAAAAGAAAAATTTGATGCATTTGTAGCACAACATAAAGATGATTTCGAAGATATTACTGTTGAAGGTAAAATTGTAAGTGTTAAACCAAGAGCTGGTTTTATGGTAGAGAGTGAAGATGGTATGGAATTTTTTATGCCAATGGCTCAAAGTTACTTAAAAGCAATTGGTGCTGTTGGTAAAAAAATCAAAGCTAAGATTTTAAAAATAAATGATGAGCAAAGTTCAATTGTAATCTCTAGAAAAAAATTAATTGAAGAGAATAAGAAAAACAAAGATGAAAAAGTTGCTGCATTATTAGAAGCTGATGTACCAGTAAATGGTCTTATCAAAAAAATTACTAGTTATGGTATGTTTGTAGAAGTAAATGGAGTTGATGGTTTAGTAAACTATAATGAGATTTCATATAAAGGTCCAGTTAACCCTTCTCAGTACTATAATGAAGGTGATGAAGTTGTAGTTAAAGTTGTTAAATATGACAAAGAAAAACAACACTTATCATTATCAATCAAAGCAGCTCTTCCAAATCCTTGGGATGAGATTAGAGATGAATTAGAAGTTGGTGATGCAATTTCTGTAACTGTAAGTAACTTTGAAACTTATGGTGCTTTTGTTGATCTAGGAAATGATATTGAAGGTTTACTTCATATCTCTGAAATCTCTTGGAATAAAAATATGAAAAATCCAAAAGATTTATTAAATATTGGTGATGAGATTACTGTTGAAGTAGTTGAACTAAATGTTGATAAAAAAAGATTAAGAGTATCTCTTAAATCTCTTCAACCAAAACCATTTGAAAAATTTAAAAACACTCATAAGGTTGGAGATGTAGTAACTGGTAAAGTTGCAACTTTAACTGAATTTGGTGCATTTGTTACTATTGGTGAAGTAGATGGACTATTACATAATGAAGAAGCTTCTTGGGAAGATAATGCAAAATGTAAAGATATCTATAAAAAAGGTGATGAAGTAGAAGTTAAAATTATTAAAATTGATTCTGATAAAGAGAATATCTCTTTAAGTGTGAAAGAATTAACTACTTCTCCAGCTAAACAATTCCAAGAATCACACAAAGTTGGTGATATCATTAGTGGAAGTGTAAAAGATATTAAAGATTTTGGTATTTTTATCAAACTTGAAAATAATCTTGATGGTCTAATTAGAACAGAAGATTTTGGTCCTTTAGAGATTGAAGAAGTTAAAATAGGTGATGAAATTGAAGCTGTTGTAACTAATATCGATACAAAAAGAAACAGAATTAGATTATCTGTAAAAAGACTTGAAACTCAAAAAGAAAGAGCAATCTTAGATAGTGTTAATGATACTTCTTCAATGACACTTGGCGATCTTATCAAAGACAAAATGTAAGATTTTATATCTATAAGGAACTCTCCTTATAGATGCCCAATACTATAAAAATAAATCGGAGACAAAATATGAAACACACAATTGTAGTGTGCGACCACATTCACGAATCAGGTTTAGAAATCCTAAAAAATACAGATGATATCAATTATGTATATGCTGCCGATATCGATAAAACAAAACTTCTTGATGTAATTAAAGATGCTGATGTTTGTATCACTCGTAGTTCAACTGATGTTGATGAAAAATTTCTAAATGCCGCAACTAAACTAAAAGCTATTGTAAGAGCTGGAGTTGGAGTTGATAACGTTGATATGCAAGGTTGTAGTAAACGAGGTGTAATTGCAATGAATGTTCCAACAGCAAATACTATAGCTGCAACAGAACTTACAATGACACATATGCTTTCTTGTATGAGAAAAATGCCATATGCTCATGCGCAATTAAAAGATCAAAGAATCTGGAAAAGAGAAGACTGGTATGGTCAAGAGCTTTTTGGAAAAAAACTTGGTGTAATTGGTTTTGGTAATATTGGACATAGAGTTGCTCTAAGAGCAAAATCTTTTGAGATGGATGTAGTAACATATGACCCATATATCCCTGCATCAAAAGCAACAGATTTAGGGATCGAATATACAACAAATTTCGATGATATTTTAGCTTGTGATATTATAACTATTCATACTCCTAAAAATGAAGAAACACTAAATATGATTGATGAAGAGCAAATTGCTAAAATGAAAGATGGCGTTATTTTAATCAATTGTGCTAGGGGTGGATTATATAATGAAGAAGCACTTTATAATAACCTAAAAAGTGGTAAAATTCATATGGCTGGTATTGATGTATTTATTAAAGAACCCGCAATTGATCATCCTCTATTAGATTTACCAAATGTAACAGTTACAGCTCACCTTGGAGCAAATACTGTTGAATCACAATTCAAAATTGCAACTCAAGCTGCTAATAATGCTATTGAAGCAGCACGTGGTATTGGATATCCTCATGCATTAAATCTTCCAATAGATGAAACAAAAATTCCTGCATATGTAAAACCATATTTAGAATTAATTCAAAAAATGGGATATTTAGTTTCACAAGTTGATAAAAACCCTATTACATCTATTAAAATAGAAGCAAAAGGTGAAATAGCTGCATACTTAGAAAGTCTTGCAACATTTGCTACAGTTGGAGCTTTAACTACTTCTCTTGGTAATGATAAGATTAATTATGTAAATGCACCATATGTACTAAAAGAAAGAGGTATAACTTTAGAAACAGTAGAATTACCAAATAACAGTGCATATAAAAATAAAGTAACTATCAAATTTACTACAACAAATGGTACTCAAAGTGTTGGTGGAACAATATTTGATGATGAAATTCAAAGAATTATTGATATAAATGGACATATTGTAGATGTAGAACCAACAGGTAGAATGATATTATTTACAAACTCAGATGTTCCTGGAGTAATTGGTCAAGTTGGTCAATTATTAGCAAATAATGGAATTAATATAGCTGACTTTAGATTAGGTAGATCAAAAGATGGAGCATTAGCTGTAATTTTAGTTGATGAAAATGTATCTACAGATATTTTAGATCAATTAGCAAACTTAAGCGCTGCAAAATCAGTTGCTTATGCAAGAATATAATTAAGGATATAATATGGCAATTAGTATGAGCGAACTAAAAAAAGGTTTGAAAATTGAGATGGATGGTGTTCCATATAAAATTACAGAATATCAACATGTAAAGCCAGGAAAAGGTGCAGCGTTTGTAAGATGTAAAATAAGAAATTACCTAAATGGTAAAACTATTGAGAAAACATTTCATGCAGGTGATAAATGTGAAACTCCAGATTTACAACAACAAACTATGCAATTCTTGTATGATGATGGTGAAATGTTACAATTTATGAATGTTGATACATATGAGCAAATTGGACTAACTCCAGAACAAGTTGGTGATGCTGAAAAATGGATTATTGATGGAATGAATGTTGATATGATGTTTTTTAAAGGTGAAGCTATTACTGTAGAAGCACCAATGACAGTTATATTAAAAATTGTAGAAACTCCACCAAACTTTAAAGGTGATTCTCAAGGTGGTAAAAAACCTGCAACTTTAGAATCTGGTGCAGTTGTTCAAATCCCATTTCATATTCTAGAAGGTGAATCAATTAAAGTTGATACACGAACTGGAGAATATTTAGAAAAAGTAAAATAGGCTAAAACCTATTTTATAACTTTTAAAAATTTTATAGTATCAGTATCACTTTGATACTGATGCAATAGCTCTAACTTTATATCTAAATCATAACTTTTACAATTTATATTTTTCATACTATTTGATACAATTAATACCAACATATCAATATTATCTTTTAACTCACTTAGAAGCTTATAGCCACCCTCTATCATGATATAATTGTATTGTTCTAATATATCTATGTTATCACTTATAATTACTTTTCTATTTGCTACATTAAATAGTGGTATAGTCCTATCAAATTTTTGTTGTTTTGAATATATACATATATTTGGAGCTTTACCATTTACATATCTTGCATCAAGTGTTGGTCTATCTATCCTTACAGTATTTCCACCAATTAACATTGTATCAATTTTAGTTCTTAAAGTGTGATTCCAAATTAAACTCTTTTTTGAACTAATTTTACCATTATTAGAGCCATCTAATCTAATTGCCATTTTAAAAAATTTAAATTGTTTTTTTTGCCATAAAATAAAAGGATATAATAACTCCTCACACTCTTTTTGTAATATGTTAACACTAATATCTATATTATTAGATTTTAATCTTTGATATCCACCACTAGCTTGTTTATTTGGATCCAACATACCTATTATAATTTTTTTTGGTTTTAACTGCTCTAATAACATAGCACATGATGGAGTTTTTCCTATATGATTACAAGGTTCAAGAGTAACATAAATTGTACAATCATTAAAAAAACCATTATGATTTTCTAATAAAAATTTATGTATATCTTTTGATGAAGTCAAATCTTTTAATTCACTGTTTGGATAAAAATATAAATATGCATCTTTAAGTGCATTTACTTCAGCATGAGGCATACCTGAAGTTTTATGTGCACCTACTGAAATTAGTTGATTGTTTTTCAGTATAACTGCACCAACTGCAGGGTTTGGATATGTTAGTAGTTGATATCTCCATGCTTTATCTAAAGCTAATTTCATATAAAAATTATCATCTATTTTCATATTAATCTTTTGTTAATAGAAATATTCCAGCACCAAACATAATTGATCCCGCAGTTTTGTTTAATCTACTTAATGCTTTTTTTGACCTTAACATAATTTTTGCTTTATTTGCCATAATTGCTATACTCATCAATCCCATCATTAATCCAATAAATGCTACCGCTGTAATCCAAATAATATCATTTTGTGTTAAAGAATTTAAATCTAAAAATGTAGGTAAAAATGCTATATAAAATAATATCACTTTAGGATTAGAAGCTGATATTAAAAAACCTTGTAAGAAACCCATCAAAAAATCTTTTTTTTGAACTTTTTTATTTTCTAAATTAATATTAATTGGAGCAGTGAACATTTTATATCCAAGATAAAAAAGATAAAAAGCACCCATATATTGAATAATTATAAATGTAGTTGAATAATTTGTAGCAATAGCAGCTAAACCATAACAAGCTAATAATAAATAAATAATATCACTTATAGTCATACCAAAAGCTAAAGAAATAGATTGCTTTGCACCTTTTGTCATACCTGAAGCTAAAAGTGCAAATACTCCAGGTCCAGGAGTTATACTAAATATAAAAATAGCAAGAAAGAATGTTGCTAGACTTTGTATAGTCATAATAACTCCATTAATAAAAAGATTTATTTAAGTATTAAATTACCATTCAAAATAAGTTGAAGCAGATATGATAGCATCAAAGTCAATAGTTTCTTGCCCAAACTCGGTTTCTACTATTATATTATTACCATCTACATCTAATAATTTACCTTTATATTTTTCATTTGCAATATCTTTGATTTTTACAAGATCACCAATACTTGCTCTAAAATGATCTAAAGATTTTAATTTTCTCTCAATTCCAGGAGAACTTACCTCAAGATTATAGATCCCATTCATTGGTTCATCTACATCTAATATAGGTGATACCAAACGACTTACATGGGCACACTGATCAAGAGTAACACCATCTTTTCCTGTTATAAAAATACGAAAAATATTTCTATCATGCTCTCTAGTTGTTACAATATCATAAAGATGTAAACCAAGACCTTCTACAGTCATTTTTATTGATTCTTCTAAAGTCATTAATCTTTCCTAATTTGTTTAAATAATGCTTCTATATTATTTGATTTTTCAAGTGAATTATCAGCAATAAATTTAAAATTTGGACATTTATACCAACCAGTACTTGCTAAACAGTATGCTTTTATTCTTCCATTTACTTTAGATAATAGAACTTTTATTTTTTCTTGTTCTTGTTTTGAAAAATCTGATACATCAAAATAAACATCTGCATCATATTTTCCATTTTTACAACTTACTTCAGTAATTGTAAGTGAGTTAATTCTACTATCATTCATACCTGAAAGAGCTTCAGGTATAAGTTCCATTAGTAAAGATTCAGTTCTTTGTACGTTTATACTTTTATCCATCTATATGAACATCTTCCTCAATCTCTATAAATGTTTCAATAAAATCTCCAACTTTAACATCATTGAATTTATCAAACATAATACCACACTCATAACCATTTGCTACTTCTTTAACATCGTCTTTGAATCGTTTTAACGTAGCTATTTTTCCAGTATAAGTTACAACACCATCTCTAATAACTCTAGCTAATCCACCTCTTATAACTTTACCATCAGTAACCATACAACCTGCAACTGTTCCAACTTTTGGTACTACAAATGTATCTCTAATCTCAGCTTGACCAGTACTTTCTTCTCTTACTTTTTTACTCATCATTCCAGATAATGTAGCTTTTACATCATCAATTAAATCATAAATAATACTATAAGTATTAATTTGTATACCATCAGCTTTTGCTTTTGATTTAACACTACCTGTAGGTCTTACGTTAAATCCTAAGATTATACAATCATCACTAGCACTTGCAAGTGTAAGATCTGATTCTGTAATTCCTCCAACACCAGTATGTAAAACTTTTACTTTAACTTCATCATTTTTAATTTGTTCTAATGATGATTTTATAGCTTCAAGTGATCCTGCAACATCAGCTTTGATGATTACTGGAAGTGATTTAATTTTACCTTCAGCAATTAATCCACTCATCTCTTCAAGAGAAACTTTTGTAGATTTACTAAGCTCTTTAGCACGAGCATGTTCAGCTCTAATAGTTGCAATCTCTTTTGCTTCTTTATCAGAATTTTGTGCAACCATAACAGATCCTGCTGATGGCACATCACCAAGACCTAAAATTGTACCTGTTTCACTTAGAAGTAATTCTTTTACAGGTTTACCTAAGTCATTTGTTATTGCTTTAACTCTACCGTAAGTAGTATCTGCAACAATATTATCACCAACTCTTAATGTTCCATTTTGAACAATAATAGTTGCAACTGGTCCTCTACCTTTTTCAAGTGAAGATTCTACAACTGCAGCTTTTGCTTTTACTGTTGGATCACCTTTTAATTCTAATACTTCTGATTGAATTAATAAGTTTTCTAATAACTCTTCAATACCTTCACCAGTATGAGCAGATACACCAATAAATTCAGTTTCTCCACCCCAATCAACAGGAGTAAGACCTTGTTCAGCCATTCCAGCTTTTACCATATCCATATTTGCAGTTTCTTTATCTATTTTATTAACTGCTACAATAATTGGCTTACCACTTTGTTTTGCGTGAGAGATAGCTTCAATAGTTTGAGGCATAACTCCATCATCTGCTGCAACTACTATTATAATAATATCTGTAACATCTGCACCTCTTGCTCTCATAGCTGTAAAGGCAGCATGTCCAGGAGTATCTACAAATGTTATTTTATGACCATTTTTTACAATAGTATAAGCTGCAACATGCTGAGTAATTCCACCTGCTTCACCTACTGCTACTTTTGTTAATCTAATTTTATCTAATAATGAAGTTTTACCATGATCAACATGTCCCATAATTGTAACCACTGGTGGTCTTTCAATTAAGTTAGGATTATTTTCATCAATCACTTCTTCTGTATAATTTGCTACTTCATCTAACTCATCTTTTACAGTGATTTCTATACCAAATTCTTCACCTAAAATTTCTAATTCATCACTTTCTAAAAAGTCATTTTTAGTAACCATCATACCAAGTGAAAATAATACGCTAATTACTTCACCTGTAGTTTTACCAATTTGTTCTGCAAATTCATAAACTCTGATATTTTCAGGAATTGTTACTTCAGTTATTTCAACTTCTTCAACAGCCTTTTTAAATTTTTTCTTTCTTTTTCCTCTTTTTAATCCTCTAGGAGAATTACCAAAAGCGCTAGGTCTTGTAGTTTTAATTTGTTGTGGTTTTCTTGGTGTTTCTTGTAGAAATTTACTTGTATCAGTTAATCCCATATCAAGTAAAACAACCTCTTCCCCTAATAAAGAGTCTTGAGATGATGAAAAGTCACCTTGATCAACATTTAATTTAATGCTTTGATCTTGTCTAGCACGTGCTGCTTGTTTTTTTACTGTTTTTTTAGCTCTTGGTTGATAACTTTCTTTAACATCTGGACCATTACCTAAAAGTTCACTAAGAGATTTCATCTTTTGTGTAGAATCATTTGTTGTATTATGTACAATTGGTGCAACTCTTGGTTTTGCCTTTTTAACTACTTTTAATCCTCTACGTCTAGGAATAACAGCTTGAACAATACCATTACTTGCTTTTTTAACTTCTTTAACTTCCTCTTTTTCTACTGTTTTTACTTCAGTAATTGTTGTTGCAGTTGGTTCTTCTTTTTTAACTTCTTCAACTTTTGCAACAATAGGCTCTTCTTTTTTAATAGGAGTTTCAATTTTTTTAACAGGTTCTACAACTTTTTCTTCAGGAGTATTTAAAGATACTTTCTTGATCTTACCTCTTGTTTTTAATACAGGTTTAACCTCTTTTTTAACTTCTACTTTTTTTGGCTCTTCTTTTTTAACTTCCACTTCTACTTTTGGAGTCTCTTCTTCTTTAGCCTCTTCAACCTCATTTTTAGGTTCTTCTACTTCTTTTTTAATTACTGTAGGTTTTTTTGGTGATTTCTTTTTTAGAAGTTTACTTTTACCCGTTAGGATATAATTCATAACTTCTTCAGCTTCTTCAATCGTCACGGCACTTTGAGGTGATTTAAGTTCTATTCCTAAATCTTTTGCTTTACTCATAATATCGGTACTAGTAGCACCTGCCTCTTCAGCGATCTCGTAAACTCTTACTTTATCTGACATATTCTATAATCTCCTTAAGTTGATGCACATAGTCATCGTTGTTTCTACATTGCCTTTTTAATGCTTTTTGTAGCTTTTTTTCATCTTCTATACACAAAGCGCAAATATAAAAACTTCTACCATCATGATTAAATGACACAAGTTTTTTATCTACACATCGAATACGATGAAGTAGATGTTGATCTGTTTTTTTACGACAAACAACACATGTTCGTTCTATTTTATTTAATTTAGCCAATTATTATACCCAAATTTCTCTTTAATTCTCTATTTTAACGCCATAATTATCAAAAGCTAGTGTTAAAACCTTAAAATGAGGAAATTCTTGAGACAATTTTTGTTGTAATTTTGCACTTTGGCTTGTCATACATATATTTAGAAATGTAGATCCACTTCCTGAAAGTGTACTCATTAGTGCACCATGTTTTAATGCAACTTTTTGCACTGCAAATAGTTCTGGCATCTGCTTCATTCTATATTCTTGATGAAATACATCTTGAGAAGCTACTTTTAACATATCCCAATCTTCACTCATAAATGCTGCAGTTAATAAAGAACAATGAGAAAGATTAAAAACTGATTCCTCTTTTGTATATTTTGCAGGTAATGTTTTTCTTGAAAAATGTGTAGATATTGGCCGATTTGGAATCACTACTACTGCACATATATCTTTAGATAAACTTTTTTTAATATATCTTACTTCATTATCTTGTACTACTGAAGTGGTAAATCCACCCATAATAGCAGGAGTAATATTATCTGGATGAGGCTCATACGCTAAAGCTAAATTAAGAAGTTTTTGTTTTGGTATTTCCATATCTTCTACTGCATATGCACAAGCAATTGCACTGGCTATCACAGCAGAACTACTACCAAGTCCTCTTGAAAGTGGTATTTCATTGAAAAATTCAAATCTATAGTTTGTACGTTTTGTAGTAAGATTTTTATGAAAATCATTAAATATACTAATAAACATATTATTATCTTTTAATGCCGGGTTTTTCGCACCCTCACCTCTTAAAGATACACTATGAAATTTAGATGGTTTAATAACTACACGATTTCGTAAATTTAATGCTAACCCTAAAGTATCAAACCCTGGTCCTAAATTTGCACTTGTTGCTGGTACACTTACTCTCATTTATATCCTCTTTTATACTGCTGGTAATTGATAATTTGGTAAACTATCATCACTAAACAGTTTTTTATCTAATTTTATTGGTAATTCAAATTTATTTAAAATTATTAATGAATCTACACTTTGTATCTCTATTTTATCATCATTTTTTACAAAATACCTCTTCCCTAAAGCCTTAATTGGACTATTTTTATTAAATTCAAATCCATCACAAGCTTTTAATGAAATATTTTTTATTATACTTATAGATTTTAAAAAAACATATGCTACTTTTATTGCCATATAGCTTCCAGGGCCATTTACATAAAAGATCTCATCTACTATATACTTTTTTAAAATCTCATCAAATACTAAAGGTAAAACTTCTGTAGTTTTACCTTCAAGTTCTATTGTCTGTATTATCTCATAATCTTCATAAATTCCAATTAATATTGGATTTGCAATTGATATAACCAAACATTGAATTTTAGGCATATGCAACCTCAAATACCTCTTTTTTATCTACTGCTTGTTCTAAATCTATTATTTCATAATTTGCAGGGTCTTCTAATAGTTTTTTAGTTAAAAGATGATTTAAATGATGACTTCCTGCATGAGCATCATATTCTCCAATAATTGTATATCCTAGAAGTGCCATGTCTCCTATAGCATCTAAAATTTTATGTCTTACAAACTCATCACTATATCTCAAACCCTCTGGATTTAATATCTTGCTATCATCTAAAACTATTGCATTATCTAAACTTCCACCTTGAGCTAACCCAATACTTCTTAAATACTGAACTTCATGTAAAAATCCAAATGTTCTGGCTCGTGAGATATTCTCTTTATATTCTTCTATTGAGTAATCAAATCTATACTCTTGCTCCCCTATCATTGGATGATCAAAATTAATAGAGAAATCAAATACTATATGTCCAGAGGGTTTTAAACATACATGTTTACCTTCAACTTCTACTTTGATCTCTTTTTTTATTTTTAATGCTTTTTTAGGATCATCTAATTGTTTTATTCCAACTTCATCTATAAGTAAACAATACCCACTGCTACTACCATCAAGTACAGGAACTTCATCATTATCTATCACCACTCTTAGATTATCAATACCATAAGCATAAATTGCAGATAAAAGATGTTCAATTGTAGATATTACAACACCATCTTTACCAATTACTGTTGCCATTTTTGTATCTACAACATTTTCAGGTTTTAAAGGGATACTAACCCCCTCATCACTTCTATAAAACACTATTCCAGAATTTGCTTCAAGTGGTTCTAATCTCATTTTAACTGGAACCCCTTTATGAAGACCAATTCCTACAATCTCTATTGGTTTTGCTATAGTTCTTTGTTTCATCTTATTACCTATTTATCTATCAATTCTTTGGCATCATCTAAAATATTTGTAATTCTAGTTTTGATCCATTGTTTATCCATCCACTCTTTTGGATTTACTTCAATACCTTGTATCATTATACCAAAATGTAGATGATCTCCAAATACAGCTCCTGTTGCTCCAGTATTTGCAATTTTTTGTCCTGCTTTCACCTCATCACCAACTTCAACTGTACTTGAACTAGTATGAGCATATAATGATGCTAACCCAAGTCCATGATCAATAACAATAGCATTTCCATATATTCCTAAATAATCTTTAAATATAACACTACCTGCATTACTTGTAAATATATCAGCATGCTTTATACTAGCCCAATCAATTCCTAAATGCCAAGCATGATCAATCACTTTTCCATCATATACATATGTTCTTTCATCTGCAAAATTCCCAACTTGTCTTGATCCACTTAACCTTTTAAATGGTTTTATTTTAAATGAATCTACCATGTTATAGTTCATTTTTGTAAGTCCAAGTTCTCTTAAGAAATTTACATTTTGAGCTCTTACACCTTTATTTACTTTAATAAATATTTCAGCTTGATCATTTGGTATAGCTTCATGCATATGCTTTAATACTTCAACACTTGCTTTATTTATAAATTTATCACTTACTTTTAAAGTAGATTTTTTATTTTTAAGTGGTCTTATGTATAATGGAATCTTTACTTTTGTAATATTATTTGCTTCATCTACAGCAACTAAATTTACTCTTTTAAACTCTTTAATATTTACATCCCAAGCAATTAGTGCAGCATAGTAATCTTCTTCATAAAAAGGCGTTAATTTAAATTTTAATTTTTTATTAAAACTTATATATGCTTTTTTAAGATTTAAATCTTTTACTTTTACAACAACAACAGCACTTCCACCACGTCTAATTGCATAAGTATTTGCAATTACTTGTGCTGTTGGAGGTGTACTATCAATAAATATATCATAAGTTTTAGTAGTAGTATTTCCATTTAAAAAATTCCATTTACTAATATCATTAACTTCAATCTTTAATTTACCATGTGCTTGTTTATTAAACTGATTTAGTACAGGTGGATATATTCTAATTTTTGCTGTTTTTTTATCTTTTTGTAAAACTTTTGTATTTAGAATTATCTCTTGACCTTTTGAGTGATATGTCACACTATAATGTTCAAGTCCGGTATCATCACTTAATTCCAATATTAATGGTGTTTTTAAATTCCAGAATTGTTTATCTTTAAAAGTAATTGTTGGTTTATTTTGTTCAAACATAGGTGATAGATATAAAAATGCCACTGCACCAATAACTACCAAAAATAAAAATATTCCTAAATATTTTTTAAATTGTGACTTTTTCGAATAAATTCTTCTATTTGACATTAATAAACTCCAATAATATTTCTTTTGCTTCTTTTATATTTGTATCATTAAGGGTACAGCCTGCAGCCATAATATGCCCACCACCATCAAAATGATTTGCTATTATTGATACATCAGCACCATTTTTTGATCTTAAAGATACCCTTACATGTGTTTTTGATTCTCTTAAAAATATTGCTATATCTACAACTTTAATATTTAAAATCATATCAAGTGCTACTTCACAATCATTTGGAGTAGCACCTGTTTGTTTTAACCAAATTGATTCAAGATGAATAATTGCAATTTTACCCTCATTGTATAATTCTAGAGATTCTAGTACTTTTGGTAAAACTCTATATTTAGCTAAAGAATCTCTTCTTTTTAGTTGTTGTGCTATATCTCCAGCATTTACACCTAAACTTATTAGACTTTGTGCTGTTGCAAATGTATTTTCATCACATCTTTGAGTTGAAAATGCCAAACTATCATCATATATTCCACTATATATACATTGTGCTGTTTGTTTGGATATATTTAAATTATTATACATAAAAAAATCATACACCAACTCTGCTGTACTTGCTTTATTAATATCTACAATATTAATCTTTCCAAAATCATTATTTGAAGCATGGTGATCAATATTGATTAAATCAATATCACTAGGCAATTCAAATCCAAATCTACTTAGTGCTCCACAATCAACACTAATAGCTAAATCAAAACTTTTAGGAAGTGTATTTACAATTTTATCATATCGATTTAAAAAATCCACATTTGAAGATATATTTTTTCCTGCATTATATACTTTGTGATTAATCTTTAATTCAGCAAAAAAGTTAGATAAAGCCAATGCACTACTTAAAGTATCAGCATCAGGATTTATATGTGTAATAATAAGTATATATCTTGCGCTTTGAATTTTATCCCAAGCTAATTTTGATTGCTCTTTTAATTTCGTCAATGTAATCCTATTAATCAAACTTCATAGAAAAATCTAGCCAAGTTGCTTGATGTATAATACTTCCCGAACTAATAGCATCAACACCAGTTTTTGCATAACTTTGAATAGTCTCTAAAGATATATTTCCACTAGCTTCAAGAAGTACATAAGGATGTGTTTCATCTCTATATTTTACAACTTGTACTATCTCATTTGGAGTCATATTATCACACATAATAATATCAGCACCAGCTTCCATAGCCTCTTGTACTTGAGTAAATGTTTCACACTCAATTTCTATTTTTGTTACCCAAGAGATTCTTTTTCTTGCAGTTTTTACAAACTCTTTTAGATCTACAATAGTTTTTAAGTGTGTATCTTTTAACATCAAACAATCATCAAGTCCAAGTCTGTGATTAATCGCTCCACCTACTCTAGAAGCATATTTTTCAAAGTCTCTTAGTTGTGGTCTAGTTTTTCTTGTATCAAGTAAAACTACATCAGTTCCTTCCATAAGCTTTGCATATTTATTTGCCATAGTTGCTATTCCAGAAGCATGTTGAAGCATATTTAAAAATGTTCTCTCACTACTTAATAAAATTGATGCTTTACCTTCAAGTTCTGCTATTGTATCACCTTTTTTAAGTACATCTCCATCTCTTTTTAAAAATTTACAATCAAATTTTTCACTTCTTGCAACAATTCTTGCATATTTAACTCCAGCTAATATACCATCTGATTTTGCTATAACTCTTGCAGTAAACCTTCCCTTTGGAGCAATATCAAAAAACAAATCTCCTCTACCATTATCTTCTAAAATTGCTGCTTTTACAAACTTTTTAATATTTATCATCTACTATTTCCTATACTTCAAACATTCGTTCAAGAGCTAATCTTGCATATTTTACAACTTCTTCATCTACTTTAATCTCATTGATTAAATTTCCATCTTTTATAGATTTTAAAGTATCGTATAAGTCTTTTAGTGTAGTTTCATTCATAGTTGGACATTCTGGTTTTGTAGAACTTAAAATATAAGTATTTTTATCTCTTAATCTATTAACCATATTGAACTCAGTTCCAACTACCACTTTTTGATCTTGGGGCAATTCTGTAATAAACTTAATAAGCTGAGAAGTTGAACCTACAAAATCTGCTTTATCTACTACTTTTGGATCACATTCAGGGTGTACTGCAACAATAATATCATCATATTTTTGTTTATAAAAGTCTATATCATCAGCATTGAATAATTGATGAACAGAACAAAATCCATCAAAACAAATAATATCTGCACTTGCTATATCTTGCCCATCACCAATTACAACTGATTTTAATCCCATCTGTTTGGCAAAATTCTGTCCCAAACATCTATCTGGTACAAAATATATTTTCTTACCAGTAGCCAAACCTTTTTCAATAATCTTAAAGGCATTTGAACTAGTACATACAAGTCCACCCATCTTTCCAACTTCAGCTTTTACTGCTGCGCTTGAATTGATATAAGTAATAGGTAAAATATCCTCTTTTTTAATACCAGAATCTAGTATCTTTTGAAGTGAAGATTGATAAAAATCTACATCGATCATACTTGCCATAGCACAACATGCAAGTTTTGGCATAAGTACAGTTTTGTCTGGACTCATCACTTTTACTGATTCTCCCATAAAACCTACACCACAAAATACAATGTATTGACTAGAGCTTGCTTTTGATTTTTTTGCTAATTCTAAACTATCACCTGTTATATCAGCCATTTCAAACACTTCATCTTTTTGATAAAAGTGCGCTACAACTGTTACATCCAGCTCGTTTTTTAGTTTTTCTATCTCTTTTTTGTAATCCAAAATAATATCCATTTAAAAATTTAATTGGATATTATATCTAAATTTATTCTTGTAGTAGCTTTAAGAGGATTATTTAACATTTCAGTACAACTATTGTATTGGTTCAATTGGTGTATATTTTTTCTAAAAATGTGTAGGTAATATATTTAAATACAACTATTGTATCGGTTCAATCTTATTAAGGCTTTTATGGGGTTATAATGTTAT
>CAZAOJ010000002.1:0-67968 GCA_964486745.1 uncultured Arcobacteraceae bacterium | reverse complement strand
CTAACAAAAAATATGTTAGTGCCCAAAAACTCAAAATGAAAAAAATGTCTAAAGCTGAGCTTAAAGCTGAATATGACAAAACTGTTTCTGTAAATGCTGCTACTGATGCTGTTATTCAATCAGTTGTGAAATTCTTAAAAGAAAATCACTTTGAAAAACATCCGGTTGTTGCAGGTCTTGTAACAGATGCACTTGATCAATATGGACAAATTAAAGGTCAAAAAGCTAAATCTGATGAAGCTGTAAAAGCTGGTGATTTAGAAAAAGCTATTCTTTTTGAAAATATGATTTGGCAATATATGGTTAAAACTGCAGATGTTGGTATTAGAGCAAAAGATGCCCTAGTTAGACTTATTGCAACTAAACAAAGTACTTCAGCTCAAAGAGGTGAAAGAGCATTTGGAGAAGGTGGATGTGGTGGATGTCACGTTATCGGTAAAGTATCTTCAGGACCAGATTTAACTGGTGTTCTTCAAAGACATGAAAATGCTGAAAAATGGGTAGCTGATTTTGTACTTGATCCTTCATCTAAATACAAAGAACCTTATGTAAAAGGTATGATTGATTACTTTAATCTAAGAATGCCTAACCAACATATGAATAAAGAAGAAGTTAAAGACATTATTGAATACCTTAAATGGGTAGATGAGAATGCAAATTTATTCTAAAATATAGAATATAGTTAAACTTCAATATAAAGGGGGAATTGGATTTATCCATTCCCCCTTTTTTATTATATTACTTGATATATATCATCTTTTATTTATCCCAATTTCGTTATAATTCCTTACTAAGAATATTTTTCTTATTTATAATTAAAATAAGTATAGCTTATGTCATATAAATGTTATTCTTATCTTAACTAATAAAATTACACACAAGGAATAAATATGCATCCAAGTTTTATCAAAGCCAGAATTTTTGCACTTCTTGCTTTAATTATCTTGACAGTTTCTTTTACATTCCCTATGATAGCTTTTCATGGAGTTTTAAATAAAGTAAATGACGGCAAAAGTGAAGAGATTTCATCTATCAGTAAGTCTGTTTGGAATTTATACAATAAAGGTAGATACAAAAGTGTTACTACAGAAAAAGACGCACATAACAATCTAGATAAGATGATAGAGTCATCAGCTGAAATTGGTGTAGCGTCACTTCCTATTTGGGCAGTATCACTTGAAGCACCAAATTATCCAAAAGAAGCATTCCCTGAAGGTATTCCAGTATTTTTCCATTTTGAT
Source organism: uncultured Arcobacteraceae bacterium (assembly GCA_964486745.1). Taxonomy (GTDB): domain Bacteria; phylum Campylobacterota; class Campylobacteria; order Campylobacterales; family Arcobacteraceae; genus JAYEFX01. The sequence goes on along the minus strand of CAZAOJ010000002.1, from coordinate 66,727 downwards.
GGATATAGTGGAGAAGTTCATGAGATGAATACAATCAATCACTATGTAGGTATGGATCCTATGTGGGTTGGTGGACATATAGAAAGAGAAATAGGTATTTATGCTTTATTAGGATTATCTTTATGTATGATTTTATTTATGATTTATAATAATAAAATCTTAAATTATCTTATGTTAATTCCAGCATCTTTACCACTATTATTTATAGCTGATTACTCTTATTGGCTATATTGGTTTGGACATAATCTTCATGACTGGGGTGCATTTAAAATAAAACCATTTATGCCAACAGTATTTGGAGATGGTAAAATTGCACAGTTTACTACACACTCTTATCCTACTATTGGATTTTATATGATTGTAGCAATTAGTTTACTTAGCTTATTAGCATTTTTTGCTAAACAAAAAGCTATGAATGAAACAAATCAATCAAAATAAATATTAATAGGAAAATCAAGTGTTAAGAAGTTTAATTATTAGTTTTTTATGTTTTATCTATGCAGATGCAAATATATTGCAAGATGCTATAAATAAAGCACCAGCAGGATCTATTCTTAAACTTCCTGCTGGAGTATACAAAGGTAATATTACTATTAATAAACCTCTTACAATCATAGGAAAAAGTGATAGTGTTATTATTGATGGGCAAAATAAAGGTACTGTAATAGTAGCAAAAGGTTCATATATAACATTAAAAAATTTAACTATAATAAACAGCGGTGATAGACATGAAAATCTTGATTCTGCTATCAAACTAAGTGATGGAAAACAAAATGAAATTAGCAACTGTACTATAAAAGATTGTTTATTCGGTATTGATTTACAAATGGTAAATAATTCTATTGTCTCAAATAATAATATCACATCAAAAGATGTAGATTTAGGATTAAGAGGTGATGGACTTAGACTTTGGTATAGTAATGATAATCTAATCAAGAAAAATACATTAAAAAAATCAAGAGATATGGTTGTATGGTATTCTCATGGTAATATTATTGAGGAAAACTATGGGGAATATAATAGATATTCTTTACACTTTATGTATGCTGGTAAAAATATAGTTAGAAATAATACTTACAAATATAATTCAGTTGGTATATTCTTTATGTATTCACAAGACACTATTGCAACTAATAATACAGTGCAGAGTTCACTTGGAGCTACTGGTATGGGTATTGGTCTTAAAGATGTATCAAATTTTACACTTAAGAATAATACAGTTATATACTGTGCGCAAGGTTTTTATATTGATAGAAGTCCATTTGAACCAGATACTCATGACTGGATAATTGGAAATAAAATTCTATATAATAGTGAAGCTATGCATTTTCACTCTTTAAGTGAGAATAATATTATTAAGAAAAACATTATTATGGGTAATATTGAAGATATTGTAAATGATAGTAGAGGTAGTAAAACAAACGAAAATGAAATAGTAGAAAACTATTGGGATAACTATGAGGGGTTTGATAAGAATAATGACAATATAGGAGATACTCCACATAGAGTTTATCAATATGCTGATCAACTTTGGATATATAATCCTGATGTAAAATTTTTTTATGGATCTCCTGTAATATCACTATTAAATTTTTTAGCAAAATTAGCTCCATTTTCTAAACCACTATTTTTATTAGAAGATCAAAGACCACTTGTATCAATAAAACAAGATAAAACAAATTAGATTTATATAGGCAAAGGATAAAACAATATGGCAAAGTTTAAAACAGATAGAAGAGATTTTATAAAATATTCAACTATTGGAATATTGGCACTAGCTGCAGGTGCAGGAGTCGCTTTTAGCCCTATGGGAGTTAGAGCAGAAAATCGTCTAAGACCTCCAGGTGCTGTTGAAGAGGATGAATTTTTAGCACTATGTATAAAATGTGGACAGTGTTTACAAGTATGTCCATATCACTCTATAAAATTATCAGATTTTGGTAAAGGACATGGAGTAGGAACTCCTTATATAGATGCAAATGAAAGAGGATGTTATGCTTGTGAAGCAGTACCATGTGTATTAGCTTGTCCAAGTGGAGCTTTAGATCATCATACAGAAAAAGCAACTGATATTAAAATGGGAATAGCAGTACTTGAACACCCAAGATCTTGTCTTGCAGTTCAGCGAAAACCTGTACCTAAGGGACATGCTAAAAAAATGAAAGAATTTTTAACAAATCAAACAAATGTAACTCAATATGAAGAAAAAGTTTTAGAAAAATATGAATCATATGAAGGAAAAGCTTGTAGTTTATGTGCAGATATGTGTCCTATGCCAAACCCTCTAGGTGCTATTGAAATGGTTAGAACGAAAGTTGGAATAATTAGACCTGAAATCTATGATGGATGTACAGGATGTGGAGTATGTCAAGAGGTATGTCCTACGCAAACTCCTTCGATAGTTATAAAACCAAGATTAACATATGAAGATTATTATGAAAAAGGAAAAAGAGTATGAAATTACTAATATATACACTATGTTTAGTTGCTTTTATTGGTTGTGGTGATAAAAAACAAAGTGATACAAAAGAAAGTAAGACTTTAGCAACAAATAATAATCCTCAAATTGAGATTGAACAAAACACAAATGCAAATGAGATAAAAGTAAAAGAAAAAGCTAAAACAAAGCTTCAAGTAAAAGATGGCAAAGCATATTATTATGATTATAATGTAAATAGTGAATACTCTCAAAATGCACAACCAGCAAATAATGATGCTTCTGTAAGAGAAAAACCTAGAACAATCTTAGATGCTAATATGCATATTAGAAGTCCATATGAAAGAGTTCAGATATCTTTAATAGTAAAACAATTAAGTAAAAATTTTAAATTAAAATGTTCTGCTTGTCATGATGATTATGCAAATGGAGTGGTAGGACCATCACTTTTAGGTAAAGATGCTGATTTTATTTATAATGCAATTAATGATTTTAAAAGTGGGAAAAAATCAAACCCTTTAATGGATGATTTAATTAAGATGATGAGTGATCAACAAATAAAAGAGATAGCACAAGAGATATACAAATTTAATAATGAGATAGAAAAACTAGGAGCAAGAAAATGAAAAATATAATAGCAGGAATTTCAACATTAATTGTTTTAGCACTTATGGCATATACTGCTTCACAAGGTGGTGCATATCACGGAGGAGAGCATGGTAAAGTTATAGCAGATATTGGTAATAGAACAGCAAATGCACAAGAGACTAAACCTAAAGAGAAATCTGATAGAGAAAAAGAAAATGATGCATTAAATGCATTAAGAGAAAAAGCAGGAAATGCTGGAGCATTTAAAGTTAGTCAAAAATATAAAAGTAAATGTTCTTCTTGTCATGGTGTTAATGGTAGTGGTTTTCAAAATGGAAAACCTATGATGGGACCAAAACTTTTTGGACAAAGCGAAGAAGTTATTTATCAAGATTTGGTTGATTTTAAAGCTGGTAGAAAAGAAAATATTATTATGAAAGGTTTATTAATGTCATTAGATGAATCTGATTTTAGAGAATTGGCAAAAGAGATTGGAGAATTCCCTGAACGTGCTAAAGCACTTGAAAACAAATAATACTTTAGGAAAATAAAATGGATAAGTATAATAATCGGGCAACAATAAAAAATACAACTTTTTGGGATACATTTTTTGATGTTACAAAAGATGGTAAAAGAAAGTTTAGTTATAGAATGAAAAGATGGATTTTAGTAATTTCTATTCATCTTCTTTTTTTCTTATCATTTTTTATTGATTTACAAATGCTTGAAGGAACTTTAAGTGGATCAAGATTTTTAGGATTTCATATGATTGATCCTTTTATGACTTTAGAAGTATTTTTGGCTACTTATCATATACCAATTAATATGATTATAGGAACTACAACTATTGTAATTGTATATCTTTTACTTGGAGGAAGATCTTATTGTGCTTGGGTATGTCCATATGGTATACTTAGTGAAATAGGTGAAAAATGGCACAATACATTAGTAAATAAAAAAATAATCAAAAGTAGAAAATTTGACCATAGAGTTAGACATATTTTCTGGGCAGTATTTTTACTTCTAAGTTTTACAAGTGGTTACTTAGTATTTGAAACATTTAATGTAGTAGGTATTTTAAGTAGAATGATTGCTTATGGTTGGAGTGTTGCTCTAATTTGGGTTGTTGTTGTATTTGCTATGGAAGTTTTCTTTTCACGTCGAGCATGGTGTACATACATATGTCCAATAGGTACCACTTATGGTTATATTGGGAAAGTATCAGCACTTAGAGTTCAGTGGAATGATAATTGTGATAGCTGTATGGTATGTCATGATGTATGTTTTGAAAATCAAGTTTTAGAGATAACTAAAGCAAAATATAAAAAACAAATTAGTGAAAAAGAGATAAAAACTGCATATATTAGTGGTGCAGATTGTACACTATGTGGAAGATGTATTGATGTATGTCATGCAGATGCATTGAGTTTTGATTTCAGATTAAAAGGTCTAGTATAAATTATGATAAAAATAAAAAATTTAACTAAAAAATTTGGTTCACATATATCTTTAGATAATGTAAATGTAGATTTTAATAAAAATGATTCCATTGCATTAATGGGTGCAAATGGAGCTGGTAAAACTACTCTTATTAGATCTATTTTAGGATATTACCATCCTACAAAGGGGGAAGTTTTAATAGATGGTTTAAATCCTATTCATGATAGAGTAAAGGTATTACAAAATATTAGTTTTGTACCTCAGCTTCCACCACCTATTAAATTAAGTATTTCTGAATTGATCTCATATATTAGTACTAGTGCAAAGGTTGATAAAGAACTTATTAAACACTATGCCAACGAGATGAAACTAGATATAAATACAAATATGAATAAATCATTTTTTAAATTAAGTGGTGGGATGAAACAAAAACTTCTTATTGCTATTAGTTTAGCTAAAAAAAGTGATATTATCATATATGATGAACCAACTGCAAATCTTGATCCAAAAGCAAGAGATGATTTTTATAGATTATTAAAACAAAATGAAGATGATAAAGTATTATTATTTGTAACACATAGACTAGAAGAGGTTGAACAATTAGTTAACCGTCAAATTTATATGGATTTAGGGAAAATTATATCAGATGAAATTGTTCATTAAACTATTTTTTACTATATTATTGTCATTTATTATTAGTGGCTGTGGATCATCAAAACCAAAAACAGATGAGCAAGCAAAAAAGGATCAACATATTTGTCCTCAATGCAATATGCCATTGCCAAAATCTAATATTAATACATCAAAATTAGATGAGAATGGTAGTACTGTATATTTTGATGATGTAGGATGTATGATACTTTGGGCAAAAGATAATAAAATTGATCTAAAAAATATAAAAGCCAAGATATTTACAAATGATACAAAAAAATTTATCGATCCATTTCAAGCAAATTTTACAATTAATGAAAAAACTCCAATGTTATACGGATTTTCTGCATATGAAAAACCGTGTAAAGATTGCATAAAATTTGGTGAAGTAATAATTAGAATGTTAAGAGGTGAGCATATGGCAAACCCAAAAATAAGAAAACAAATATTAGGATATTAGAGGAAACATATGAATAATTTATTATTAATCTCATATTTAGATTTAAAAGAATCAATAAGAGCCAAATGGTTTTTAGTTTATTCAGTGGTTTTTGGTGGGCTTATAGCTTTATTTTTTATAGCTGGAGTTACAGAATCTCAAGTAATGGGGTTTAGTGGATTAAGTAGATTACTACTTATGTATATACAAATTACAATTGTAATATTACCAATATTTATACTTATTACAACAGTGCGTTCAATCTCTGGAGATAGAGATAGTCATGTATTAGAATATATGCTATCATTTCCAATCTCATTAAAACAATATTACTGGGGTAAAATTATTGGAAGATTTATCACTGTATATATCCCTGTAATATTTGCTATGATTGCTGCAATTGTTTATGGAGCAATTAAAGGTGCTGATATACCATGGAATATATTCTTTTTATATACTGGACTTTTATTTGCTATGAGTAGTGCATTTTTAGGTATAGCTTTTTTTGTTTCATCTTTTGTAAAATCAAGTGAAGTTGCTCTAGGAATTGCTTTTTTTGTATGGATTGCACTTTTAGCATTTATTGATATAGCGCTTATATCTTTAATGATGCAACAAAGATTTGATGAACAACTTATTATATTTATAGCAATGATAAATCCTATGGAGATATTTAGAGTTGCAGCTATTTCACTATTTGATCCAGAACTTACAGTTATGGGTCCTGTTGCCTTTTATATATTAGATTCTATGAAACAATCAACTTTTGTAGTATTATCAATACTTTATCCTGTTACACTTGGTTTAGTATTTTCATATCTTGGTTTTAATATATTTAAAAAGAAAGATTTAGTTTAAGGAGTTATAAAATGATTAAAAAGATATTGTTAGTTGGTATATTATTAAGTGGATTATTACATGCTACTAATTTATTACCACCAAAAGTTAAACAAACATACACTATGGATTATACAAAAGATACAATCTGTTTAGTACGACACTTCAAAGTATACAAAGATCCAAAATGGGTAGCTAAAATTACTCTTAAAAATGGTAAGACTGTATATTTTTCAAGCCCAAAATCAATGTTTGAATTTTATCACCGTCCTGGGAAATGGTATGATGTAGGTGTTAAAAGTGAAAAAGACTTTAAAGATATTGTTGTAACTGATTATATTACAATGAAACCAATTAATGCAAAAGAAGCATTCTTTATATATGGAAGTAGAGCAATTTCACCTGCAGGGGATGATCTTGTAGCAATTGGAAATGAAGATGATGCAAAAGCATTTGCAAAAAAATATAGTGGAAAAAGAATATTTAAATTTGATGAAGTAAAAGATGCATTAATTAGACTTATAAATGGTAGAATATAAAAGGATAAAATATGATTAAACCAACACCAATAGATGAAGAGATAATATTAGATCCAAATCGATATATCGTAAGTGAAACTGATGAAAAAGGTAGAATTACATTTGCTAATGATTATTTTATGGAAGTATCAGGTTATACACTAGAAGAACTAATAGGTAAACCACATAATATAGTAAGACATCCAGATATGCCAAAAGTTGTATTTAAATTACTATGGGAAACAATAAGTCAAGGTAAAAATATAAATGCCGTAGTTAAAAATCTTGCAAAAGATGGACGATATTATTGGATATTTACAGAGTTTGAAATTAGAAAAGATACTGATACTGGTAAAATTATAGGATATCATGCATCAAGAAAAACTATATCAAAACATGCTATAGAGATTATAGCTGATTTATACAAAGAACTATTAGAGATAGAAAAAACAAAAACTATAGAAGATAGCCAAAAATATCTAACTGAATTTTTAAAGCAAAAAGGTGATGATATGGAATTTGCTAATATTTTAGAAGAGATTCATAGGTTTTATTAAAATCTATTTTTACTGCTTAAGAGATAAATATGAAAATAGTTATATCAATTTTAATTTTTATCTCTTTTTCCTATTCTAATAGCTTACAAAAAGCTATTAATAAAGCAAAACCTTACTCCACAATTAAACTCTCAAGTGGTATTTATAATGGAAATATAATTATAAATAAACCACTTACTATACTAGGTAAAGATTCAAATGTTATTATAAAAGGTGAACAAAAAAATAGTGTAGTTACTATTAATAGCTCAAATGTCATTTTAAAAAATTTAACTATTACAAATAGTGGCAATATGATGACGAGTATTGATGCTGGTATATCTATAAATAACTCTTCAAATTGCACTATACAAAACTGTAAAATTATAGATAATCTATATGGCATAGATATGAATATAGTAAATAATTCAAAAATTATAAACAACTTTATAAACTCTAAAGATATTGATATTACATTAAGAGGAAATGCTTTAAAGCTGTATTATGCAAATAATAATATATTTAATAATAATACTATTAATAACTCAAGAGATATAACACTAAATTATAGCAATAACAATAAATTCGCAAACAATAGATTTACAAACAATAGATTTGCCACACATATACAAAATAGTCATAATAATATATTAAAACACAATACATATAAACATAACTCTGTAGCTATCATGGTTATGGGAGCAAAAGATATGATTGTATCTAATAATAAGATATTAAGTTCAAAGGGCGCTGCTGGGATTGGAATAGTAATTAGTGGTGTATCCAATTTTGTATTGGATCATAATATATTAAAATTTAATGCAAAGGCAATATATATAGATGGTGGTGAAAAAGCAAAAGGGATGAAACGATATATTACAAACAATACCATCTCATATAATAAAGAAGCTATTCATTTTCATCAAACAATAAAAGATAATACAATCACAAATAATATTTTTGATAATAATATTGATGATATAGTTAAAGATCTAGCGGGATACTACTCAAATACAAATATTATACAATACAATTATTGGAGTTATTATACAGGATTTGATTCAAACAAAGATAATATAGGTAATACAACACATAGAATATACCAATATGCTGATCAACTATGGCACTATAATCCAAAAGTAAAATTTTTTTATGCTAGTCCTATTATGAGTTTATTAAACTTTTTAGGACAACTAGCACCTTTTATAGAACCATCACTTCTTATTGAAGATACAAAACCACTAATGTTTAAAAAATAAGTTTATTTTCCTATTTTTATAACTCTTCTTGCCATCTCATTAAAATCAACTATCTCTTCACCTTCTTTAATAGTATCTTTTGTTTTATGGGCTGAAAATCCATATGCCATAGGTGTTATATTTGTTGTATCATAAAACGCTGTTCTTGCATCAATCCACTCACCTGAATTAACATCTGTTATCCAAATTTTGGCTTTATCTTTCCAAGGTATTTGTTCATCTTTGAACCAAAGTATCATACACCCTATATCATCAAACATATATACTTTACCAGTATTTGGATCTCTTGTTTGAGCTGTATTTTTTCTATCACTAACAACCATCACACATCTAGCACACATATCTCTATCCCAGTGTACTTTTGCTACACCATCTTTTTTGGTTTGCTCACAACCAGAAAGAAATAACATAATAAATAAAAATATAAAACTAAAAATCCTCATTAATAATCCTTATTAAGTTTTGAACATACATCTTGATTAACAACAAATTTAAATAATTCTTTTTTTGATACAGCACTAATATATCTATATACTTTTGTAATTTGTGCATCCATAAATCTTTTTGAACTTCTACAAATACCTTGAGTAACAGCTTTTTTCATTCGTGAATGATCCTCTTTAATAATTGCTTCATCACTTTTTACACCTGTATTTATCTCAAAAGTATAAATTAATGTAGTGTCTTTTGCCTTTATATCTACAATAGTTGTATATTTATCAATTTTTTGTGGTACACTTTTTGATTCTTCAAGTGCAGCTAATTTTACCACTTGTTTATTTTGTTTTTGAAGCTGTTGCGGTGATACATCTTGCTGTCTTATTGATAACTCTTCACTTGCTACTACATTTGAACATAATGATAAACTAACAATACTATTTATTAATATTTTTTTCATATTTCCTCTTTATTTCTTATAATTTATAACCATACACCATTTTTTATATAATAAATAAGTGGATATGCACTTACTAATATTACATACAATAAATTAAATATCAATGATATATTCAATTTTTTTTGAATATATTGATTTTTTTGTTTTATAATTCCAACACTTATCCCATAAAATGTACCAATAAACAATAATGTATAAATCAAATACCCTACATAATAGTAATCTTTTTGTAAAAAACAAAATGGACAATGATGAGTTGGTAACTCATAAATGTATGTACCAAAAAATGATATAAGACTTATTATTGATACGATTATAAATAAAAAATTCATAATACTAAACATATATCTATTTTTTAAATAGTAAAAACATATCATCATCAAAAATATACCATAAAACAGACTTAATAATACTGATGTAGGTATCAAAAATATTGAAGAGATTACAGAAGTTGCTGAACTTGAATATAAAGTTCCACAACAACTTACCATTTTTGATATATCAATAGATGAAAACATCAAGATTTCAAGAATAATCTCACTAATAAATACAAAAAATGCTATAGTAAAAAATCTAAATTTTAATTTGACATATGGTAAATTTTCATATTTTATATCTAAATAATGCAACATTAACCAATATCCAAATAAATATATATTTATAATCTTTAAAATAAATAGATATGTACCATACGATGTTGCATCAACAACTCCAGCTGCACACATTGCTCCAGTTAAAACATTAGATATTTTATCTAAAGTAAAAATAAAAAATAAAAATAAAGGTAATTTTATAATAAATATATATTTTATAATAGTTGCAGCTAATGAACTTTGTTTTTCAAGTGTATATTGCATCTTAGATGTTGAATTTATATCCCAATACAATGATATTCTAATACTTAAATAAAAAGCAATTAATGCAAAAAATACAAATACTATATCAAGTATTAATATAGAAATAACTTCAGGTGATAAAATCATTCAACAATATTCCCATTATAAATCTCTATAACTTTATCAACAAAATCTAAATCAAAAAATAAAGGGTCATGAGTTGCAACTATTATAGTTTTATTTGATTCTTTTAATTGTTTTAAGATTTTTATAAAATCTAAAGATAACTTTTCATCTAAATTTGCTGTTGGTTCATCTGCAATTATAATTTTGGGATTATTTATATGAGCTCTTGCAATTGCAACTCTTTGTTGCTCTCCACCAGATAAATTTCTAACAATCAAATCTTTTTTATGCTCTATACTAAATCTTTTCATTACATTATCTAGTTTTACTTTTAACTCATCTTCAGGAGGATTAGCTGGAATTAATGGCTGTATAATATTATCTTTAACGCTTAAAGTTGGTATTAAATTATATTTTTGAAATACAAAGCCTATATTTTCTCGTCTATATAATGCAGCAAAATTATCTGGTAACTTTGAAATTCTTTTTTCATCTACAATTACTTCACCACTAGTAGGTTTACTTAAAGCTGCAATTAAAGATAGTATAGTACTTTTTCCACTACCACTTGAACCTTTTAAGACTATAAGTTCACCCTCTTTAAAGTGTAAATTTATATTATTTAAAGCTATTACTTTATCATTTTTATTCATTTGATATATTTTGGTAATATTTTTTAATTTTATCATTATCTTATCGCCTCATCTGTTTCAATAGTCGCACTTTTCCAAGATGGAATTATTGTTGCAGCTATATAAATTGGTACACTTAAAAAGAATACTAAAAACAATGTTTGTATATCAAATATAAATGGTAATTCAAAAGTTGTTTTTAATTGTGAATATCCTACAAATATATCTCTTAGTATTGGTGCTTGAAATATATACACAAAAGTAAAAGCTAATATTACACCCAATAAATATGCAATAAATGAGATAATAAATGCTTCATAAAATTTTTCTTTTAATATATCATCTACAGTCCATCCCACAGCTTTTAATATACCAATCTCTCTTTTTTCTTCACTACTTAAACCACTGCTTTTATCATATATTATTATAAAAAATGTAAATAAACTTATAATAAATAAAGCTAAAAATATTCCACTTTTATAATCAAAGATATTGTCATAACTCACTTTTAAATCTTCATTTGTAATAACTCTAGTATCAGGAAACATCAATTTTATTTTAGAAGCTATCATTAATATCTCTTTTGGGTTTGCAACTTTTACAACAATATCAGTTGCCATGTCTTCACGCATACCCATAATTTGTCTTGCTATATCTTGTTGTAAAACTATAACATCATTTGATTCTAATTGAATATTTGAATCAAAAATACCAGCAATATCAACTTGCTTAAAAGTTCCATCAGGTTTTATAAAATTAAAATATTTTGTATAATAGTTGTCATTTAACACTTTATATACACCCTGTCCTACTACCATTGATGGATTTTTACTTAATTTATCTAAATTAAATTTTTCAACTATATTAGTAAAACTTTTTTTATACTGTGTTTCATATTGATTAAGCCCAACAATACTAAAATTAACTCCAGCATTTTCAAAATAATAATATCCCCAAACTCTGGCAACTGCATCAACTACGCCATTTAATTCTAATATTTGTTCTATATTATTTACTTCAATATCATATTGACGACCTGCTTTTATTTTCTGTACAATAATTTGAGGTAAAGACTCAACCGTACTATTTAGTTCATATTTGATTGAATTAGATATAAAAAATATTGATGTTAATAAAAAAGTCAAAAAAGTAAATATTATAGTAATAAAAAGGGATTTGTATTTAGCTCTTAATATGGAACCAATGGCATATTGCACTAAATATAGATTTATTTTACTTAACATTTACAACCTTTGAAGATATTTTATTATACAAACCAGAATGATTATATGCATATGAAGAGGGAAAATATTCTCTTAATATTGAATCATCTTTATAAATAGAGCTTAAATCACTTAAACTTCTATGTCTAATATATGAAGCTTCTGTACAAATTGCTAAATCTGGAAGACCCACTAACTTTACAAATTGATTTTTCTTTTTTAATTGTTCGTTAGTATTAGATTTGACACTATTTAAATATAAAATTTGTGCTATTAAAGTAGAACTCAAGAATAATATAAAATATATTAAAAAATGACTTTTTTTATTCATCTATTTTCCTGTATCAAGTTTATAAACTTCATCTTCTAATATATTCTCAAATTGTATAACTTTTTCACCTCTATGGTCATTTTTAAAGGTATTTGCATCATCTTTATTTTCAAAAGGTATTAGTTCATTTCCCATAGGTCCATATACATCACTTCCTATTACATAATATGCTTTTGTAGCATCTATTGCTTTTTGAGAATAATAATCTGTAACTAAAATCTTAGTTATATTCTCTTTTTTACTATTTTTATAGTCTCCCCATGCCATAGGATTAAAATAAAATTTCATCATATCTTTTACCCCATCAAAACTATAATGATGCTCATGGTTATCATGTTTAAAAAATATTTGTGCTGCCCATTTTGGATATTTATATGTAAACATACCACACACAGGACATTTTTCATCAGTAGTTACTTCAACCCTACCCTCAATATCTTCACCATCACCTAATGCTTGTTTTTCCCATAAGTACAATGCTAAAGCATGAAGTTGCTTATAATTTAATGGTTCACATAGATGTTCATTTACTATTGCAGATTTAAGTTCATTTATCTCTAAATAATCCTCTATATCTATATCTTGATTACAAACTTTATTAAAAATTCTCTTACCTATTTTATATAATTTTTTTTGTTTTAGTTTTTTTTGTATTTTATTATCTATTTTTAAAGAGTCTTGCGCCATTTTAAGTGCTTCTTGAAAATCTACAATTTTACCCTTATATTGTTTTACAAAGTTTTTAGCGTCATTTTCTAAAGCAAAAGCTAATTTACTTTTTTTACTCATTGTTCCATTTATTTTTGAACCAACTACAAAATAGGCATCATGAGCATTTATTAACTTTTCTGTTTTAGCATCAATCACAGCTACTGCACTTAAATCTATACCATAATTATTTAAATCAGTAACCAAACATCTTAGACTACAATATTGTCTTTTGGTTCCATTTTTAAGTTTTGCTATATAATTTGTTTTATAATATTTTGATAAAGTGTGTCCACATACAGGACACCAATATTTACTTTGTCCTTCTTGTATCAATATTGGCTTAGTTTTTGCAACTTTTGTAAATTCATATCCATATATATTAGTAGATAAAAATAAAATCCACAATACAATATATATCTTTTTTATATACATTAATAAGCTCCAAACATTTTCTAAGAATTATTCAGTAATCTTATCACTTTTTTATTAATTATTTATTAATCTTTATCAATAATTAACATTTAATTAACAATAATTTGTTAGAGTTTCAAATATCAAAAGGAGAAATGATGAAAAAAATATTAATTAGCCTATTAGTTTTAGGTTCACTAGTTATAAGTAGTGCAATGGATAAACCAATGCAAAAAACAATGAAAAACTATAGAATGGTGCCAGTTGAAAAAGCAACAATACTACAAGATGGTAAAAATAAGATGTATTGTCCTGTATGTGGTATGACATTACCAATGTTTTATAAAACAAATCATGCAGCAACACATAAAAATCATGGTAAGCACTATTGTTCAATAGTTTGTATGATTCAAGATGCCGTTGTAAATAATACAAAATTAGAAAATTTTAAAGTAGTTGATAACACAACATTAAAATTTATAGATTCAAAAGATGCATATTTTGTAGTAGGTAGTAAAAAACCTGGAACTATGAGTGTAGTTAGTAAATATGCGTTTGGTACTAAACAAGCAGCTGAAAAATTTGCTGCACAAAATGGTGGGAAAATTATGAGATTTGATGCTCTATATAAAATGGTAGAAAAATCTTTAGCAAAAGATATGGCTGCAACTAAAAAAAGACAAGCCAAAGCTATAAAAAAAGGTGCTATGATGTATAAAAAGATGTGTCAAAAAACTAATAAAACATTTGAATCTACTGCTGAAGCTAAATCATTTTTAGTAGAAAGTAAAATTTGTGGAAACATAAAAGGGAAAAAACTTCAAGCAATTGGAATGTACCTAGTTCAAAGAACAAAATAAAATATGAGATCTTTTGATCTCATATTATAATACACAATTTTATATCCGATAAAAATACTCCTAATTTACCTTTTTACCCACTTTATATACTTAATACTTATATTTGTCATAATCTTGACATATATCAAGTAATTTTAACCTTGAAAAAGCTACAATTTATTGTTTAATAACGACAAAATACATAAGGAGAGAATATGGCACTTTCAAGAAGAGATTTTCTTAAAAGTTCTGCGGCGGCTAGTGCAGCAGCAGCAGTAGGTATGAGTGTACCATCATCAATGCAAGCAGCATCAAAAGATGCTCAAAATGGTTGGCGATGGGATAAAGCAGCGTGTAGATTTTGTGGTACGGGTTGTGGTATCATGATGGCTACGAAAAATGGAAAAATTGTAGCGGTTAAGGGGGATCCAGCAGCTCCTGTAAATAGAGGCCTTAACTGTATCAAAGGTTACTTTAATGCAAAAATCATGTATGGAGAAGATAGACTTAAAACTCCACTTCTTAGAGTAAATGCTAAAGGTGAATTTGACAAACATGGAAAATTTGCTCCTGTTTCTTGGAAAAGAGCATTTGATGAAATGGAATTTCATGCTAAAAAAGCATTAAAAGCATCTGGACCTGAAGGTGTTGCAGTATTTGCTTCTGGGCAATATACTGTAATGGAAGGTTATGCAGCTCAAAAGATGATGAAAGGTGGATTTAGATCAAATGCAATTGATCCAAATGCTAGACACTGTATGGCATCTGCGGTTGTTGGTTTTTACCAAACATTTGGTATTGATGAACCATCAGGTTGTTATGATGATATTGAGTTAACTGATACAATCGTAACTTGGGGATCAAATATGGCAGAAATGCACCCTATTTTATGGTCAAGAGTTACAGATAGAAAATTATCTGATCCAGATAGAGTAAAAGTTGTAAATATTCAAACATATACTCACAGAACTTGTGACCTTGGTGATGCAAATATTATTTTCAAACCAAATACAGATTTAGCTTTATGGAATTATATTGCAAGAGAAATTGTTTATAATCATCCTGAAGCTATTGATTGGGATTTTGTTAAGAAAAATATAGTTTTTGCTGCATCTCCAGTTAATATGGGTTATGGTATGAGAAGAAAAGGTGAGAAATCACTTACTCCAGTTAGACCTGATGGATCTGCAGGTAAGTATACTGCAAAAGAGATGGAAACAATAAATCATGAGATGGTACATAAAGTATCTGAAGATGAAGCTCCAGCATTAGCACCATATGGATATAAAGCTGGTGATGATATGGTTAATAAACCAGCTGGTCTTAAACACTGGGAAATCTCTTTTGAAGAATACAAAAAATTCCTTGCACCTTATACTTTAGATTATACTGCAAAAGTTTCAAAAGGTGATCCAGATGAAGATATTGAAGAGTTTAAAAAGAAATTACAATTCTTAGCTGATTTATATGTAGAAAAAGGAAGAAAAGTAGTATCTTTTTGGACTATGGGTATGAATCAACATACACGTGGAACTTGGGTAAATACTTTATCATATAATGTACACTTTTTACTAAATAAACAAGCATTACCAGGAAATGGTGCATTCTCACTTACTGGTCAACCAAGTGCTTGTGGTACAGCTAGAGAAGTTGGAACATTCTGTCATAGATTACCAGCAGATATGATGGTAAAATCACCAAAACACAGAAAAATTACTGAAGATGGTTGGAAAATTCCAAATGGTACTTTAAATCCAGTTGGAAATCAACATATTATGAAAATTCACAGAGATATTGAAGATGGTGTTGTAAAATTTGCATGGGTAAATGTATGTAACCCATATCAAGATTCAGCTTCTGCAAAACACTGGATTAAAGCAGCTCGTGAAATGGATAACTTTATTGTAACTTCAGATGGCTATC
This sequence comes from uncultured Arcobacteraceae bacterium, assembly GCA_964486745.1. Lineage (GTDB taxonomy): Bacteria > Campylobacterota > Campylobacteria > Campylobacterales > Arcobacteraceae > JAYEFX01. Next base: position 50,092 of record CAZAOJ010000002.1, on the reverse strand, counting down.
CAGGAATTTCAGCAAAAGTATCTGATTTAATTTTACCAAGTGCAATGATCTATGAAAAATGGGGAGCTTACGGTAATGCAGAAAGAAGAACTCAGCACTGGAGACAACAAGTATTACCTGTAGGTGATGCTATGTCTGATACTTGGCAATGGGTAGAATTCTCAAAAAGATTTACTGTAAATGATCTATGGGGACCATATACACTAAGAAATGGTAAAAAATTAGCTGACGTTAGAGCAAAAGCTAAAACTATGGGATACAATGGTGATACTACTATGTATGAAATACTTTTTGCAAATGAAAGAGCAAAATCATACAAAATTGATTTAAATTCTTTCCCACAAAAAGGTTATGATAATACTGAATGTAATGGTGATAGCAGAAATGTAAAAGGTAGTGATGGTAAAGTTTTCAAAGGTTATGGATTTATGATTCATGAATACCTATTTGAAGAATATGCATCATTTGGTAGAGGACACGGACATGACCTTGCACCATTTACTACTTACCACAAAGTAAGAGGACTTAAATGGCCTGTTGTTGATGGTAAAGAAACACAATGGAGATTTAATGTTAAATACGATCCATATGCAGCAAAAGCAGTTGCTAAATCTGGAAATGGATCAACTCATGCATTCTACGGTTCTCTTGCAAAAGCATTAATGCAAGGTGATTTAATGGGTGTTAAAGATAAAAAGAAAAAATCACTTAAAAACAAAGCAAAAATCTTTGCTAGACCATACATGGAGCCACCAGAAAAACCAGATGCAGAGTATGATACTTGGTTATGTACAGGACGGGTACTTGAGCACTGGCATAGTGGAACTATGACTATGAGAGTTCCTGAGTTATATAGAGCAGTTCCAGAAGCACTTTGTTACATGCATCCAACAACAGCAAAAGAAAGAGGTCTTAAACGTGGAGATTTAGCATGGGTTGAATCAAGACGTGGAAAAGTTAAAGCTAGAGTTGAAACTAGAGGAAGAAACCGACCACCAAGAAGTTTAGTATTTGTACCATGGTTTGATGAAAGAGTACTTATTAATAAAGTATGTCTTGACGCAACTTGTCCACAATCTAAACAAACAGATTATAAAAAATGTGCGGTAAAAATTTATAAAGCATAATAAATAAAAATATAAAAAGTGAAAGTAAAATATGGCAACTGATAGAAGAAAATTTATTTTAAATATAGCTAGAGGGGCAGGATTAACTGCCCTAGGTGGTTTAATGTGGAGTGCTTATGTAGACGAAGTAACGGCTAATAAGTTAATATTAAGACCACCTGGAGCTATAAAGGAAGAAGATTTTTTAAAAACTTGTATAAAATGTGGATTATGTGTTGAAGCATGCCCTTATGATACCTTAATTCTTGCTAAGCCAGGAGATAATAAACCATTGGGAACTCCATATTTTACACCAAGAGATATCGCTTGTTATATGTGTGATGATATACCTTGTGTGCCAGTTTGTCCAAGTGGTGCATTAGATGAAAGTAGTGTTACAACTAATGGAAAGCTAGATATAAATATTGCAAAAATGGGTGTAGCAGTAGTTGATACTAAAAATTGTATTGCTTTTTGGGGAATTCAATGTGATGCTTGTTATAGAGCTTGTCCTCTTTTAGATAAAGCAATTTATCTACAATATGACAAAAATGATAGAACAGGTAAACATGCATTTTTAAAACCAATTGTTGATAGTGACTTTTGTACGGGATGCGGGCTTTGCGAACATGCCTGTGTAACTAAGAAAGCTGCTATTACAGTATTACCTAGAGATATAGTTTTAGGTGCTGTTGACACAAATTATGTCAAAGGTTGGGATAAAAAAGATGAAGAAAGATTAAAAGATGCAAAAGAGATTCATACTGTTACTAAAATGAGTGAAAGAAAAGCAGTTGATAGTCTTAATGATATGGGGGGACTACTAGATGACTAGTATATGGAAACATTATAGATTCTTAATATTAAGACGATTAACGCAAGTCTCTCTTATGTTCTTATATTTTGCTGGAAATGTTTGGGGATGGAAGATGCTACAAGGAAATCTTAGTTCATCTTCTGTTTTAGGAATAATTCCATTGAGTGACCCATTTGCTGCATTACAAATGTTTAGTGCAGGTGCAGCTATGGCAACAAATGTTATATTAGGTGCAGCTATTATTACAATATTTTATTTAGTAATTGGTGGTAGAGTTTTTTGTTCTTGGGTTTGTCCTGTAAATTTAATTACAGATAGTGCAAACTATATAAGAAGAAAATTTGGTTTTAACCAAATACAAAAAAAACAACCAGCAAGTAGAAATATAAGATATTGGGTATTAGCACTTAGTTTAGTGTTATCATATATTTTAGGTGTAACTGCGTTTGAGTTTATCTCTCCAATTTCTATAACTCATAGATCAATTATTTTTGGTCTTGGGTTTGGTTGGGCAGCTATGCTTGTAATATTTTTATTTGATCTTTTTATATTAAAAAATGGTTGGTGTGGACATATTTGTCCACTTGGTGGATTCTATTCAACTTTAGGGAAATTTAGCCTAATTAGAGTAGATCATGATGAAGAGAAATGTACAGTTTGTATGAAATGTAAAGAAGTTTGTCCAGAAAATCAAGTATTGTTTATGATTGGTAAATCAAGTGAACAAATACTAATGGGCGAATGTACAAATTGTGGAAGATGTGTCGAAGTTTGTGATGACGATGCATTAAATTTTTCAATTAGAAATTTTATAGCAAGGAATAAAGATGTTAAAAAGAACTAAACTAATAACTTTAAGCTTAATTGCGGGAGCAACGATATTTGTAGGTTGTGTTAGTGGTAGTAGTAATAATATGGTTTCTGCTGAGCAATTAAGTTATAGAAATACAGCTCTGTCAGATGAAAGTGCAGTAATGACACCTGGTGTTCAATATAGTAAAGCTGCAGCTGGAAGTAGTAAAGTAATGAAAAGAGCATTCCAAGATGCTCCACCTATGATACCTCACGATACTACTGGTATGTTACCAATTACTCAAAATAACAACCAATGTATCACTTGTCATGTTGATAGTGCACCTTATGATAAAACAATCCCAAGTGTACCAGTGTCACATATGACAAACTTTAGACCAGCTACTGCTATTGCAGCTGATGGTAAAGTAATGAAAAATGGTAAAAAAGTAGATAATACTTCTAGTGATAAATTATCAAATGTATCTATTAAAGCTGGAAAAACATTGTACCAAGGAAGATTTAATTGTTCACAATGTCATGCTCCACAAGATATGGATGTAAAATTAATTACTCCAAATAATTTTAAACCTGAATTTACATCAAAAGATGGTGCTTATAAATCATCATGGGATGATACAAAATTTATGGAAGATATTGATACTACAAAATAGTATCAATTACTAAGAGTTAAGTGTTAATACCTTAACTCTTAGTTTTATAAAATTATGCAAAGAAGAGAATTATTTAAAAGTTTAACAAAACCGTTTAAACAAAATAATGAATTTATTATTATAAGACCACCATATTTTGAAAATGAAGAAGATTTTACAACTGGCTGCATAAAGTGTGAAACTAAAGATTGTGCAACGATTTGTGAAGAACAAATTATAGTAATACAAGATGATGGTACTCCAATATTAGATTTTTCAAATAGTGGCTGTACTTATTGTGATGAGTGTGCAAAGGCTTGTAACAATGATGTATTAAAAATAGAGAATTTAAAAAATATTAATCTTATATTTAGTATAGATACAGCAAAATGTATGAGTTGGAATAGTACTATGTGCTTTTCTTGTAAGGACCCATGTTTGGATAATGCAATTGAATTTACGGCTATGTTCAAACCAATTATTCATGAAAATAAATGTACAAGTTGTGGATTTTGTATAAGTGTATGTCCAAGTGATGCAATAAAGATAATTAAAGGATAAAAATGTCAGCAGTAAAATTTATATCTCATGTAGAATCAGATGGACTTGGTGGTTGGTTTATAAAACTAACAGATACTTTTGATAATACTGAAGTAATTTGTAAAGATTTAGATGAATATAAAGAAAAAATTGAAGATATGGGTGCAGAGTATGGAAATGATATAGAAGTACAATGGACAAGATCTCAGCTATTAACTGCTGCAAACTATGAAGATATTGAATCTAAAATGGCTAAGCTTCAAGAAGAATATCAAGAAGAGATAGATAAAATAAATCAAAAAAATGAAGAGATAAATACTGGGTTTAATCCAAATGCGTAAATTATTAACTACACTACTATTAATACTTCTTAATATAAATTTATTTGCAAAAGATTTAGTACCTACATTTGTATACACTGCAAGTGGTGGAGTGACAGATGTAGTAAAACATAAAAATAACTTACTAACATCAACACAAGCTGGAGCAATTAATATTTTTGATTTAACTACTCATGATTTAATTACAACAATAACTGTACCAAAAATTACAGATTTTATGGGTGATGAGATTGATGCAAAAATTTATAATGTAGATGCTATAAACGATAAAATTGTATTTACAGTACAAGCAAAAAGTGGATATAGAGAGATATATATTAGCCAAAATGATAAAATAGAAAAAATCATTAGTGTAAATGATAGATTATATGTAACAAAAACAAAATTTTTGGATGAAAATACTATTTTATTTGAAACTCTTGGAAATAAAATGTATACATATGACCTAAAAAATAAAAAGGTAATTTGGTCATTAGATATAATTGCACCAGATGCAGAGTTTAACTCTACATTTGCTGATTTTGCTTTAAATGAAGATAAATCTTTAGCAATTGTCGCAGATGAAAGTGGTGATTTAAAATTAGTTGATATTAAAAATGCTAAAATCATCAAAATCCTTGAAGGTAAAAATCTTGATAAAGTATTTAAAGTTGATTTCAAGAATAATAAAATTATAACTGCAGGTCAAGATGGAAGATGTGTAGTATATGATTTAAAATCAAATAAAAGTTACTCATTAAGAAAAAAACATTGGTTCTTAATATATGCAGCAGGTTTATCACCTAGTGGTAATTTAGGTGCATATAGTGTTGATGAACAAAACAATGTAGTAGTATTTAATACAAATACAAAAAATGAATTATACAAGCTTACAAATAATCTAATGACATTAAATACAATATTATTCATAAATGAAGATGAATTATTTGTAGCAACAGATTCAAACAAATTTAATTATTATAAACTAAAATAAAAGGGATTATAAATGAACATATCAAGTATAGTAGTACAAACATTACCAAAGTATTTAGACGAAGTAGTAGAAAACTTAAAAAACTGTGAAGCTTGTGATTATCATCTTCATGATGAAAAAGGAAGGGTAATTATTACTATTGAAGGTGAAGGAGTATCTGAAGAACTAGAAAAGCTAAGAGTCATTGAAGCAATTCCTCATGTTATAGCTGCAGATATGCAAATGGCATATAGTGAAGATGAATTAGATCAACATATGGAAGTATTAAACAATGCTGATGCTGTTCCAAAAATGCTTCATGATGATACTTTAGATCCTAAAGATATTATCTATAGAGGAGACCTAAAGAAAAAAGACCTTGAAGGTTTTGCTCGAGAGTTTGATAATAAAGGAAAATAAAATGCAATATAATGCAAGTGAATTTTTAATAGAAACAAAAGTTCCATCTGATGAACTAATCATATCAAGAACAGATTTAAATGGTAATATCACATATGCAAATGAAACATTTGCTCAAATTAGTGGATACACTCCAGATGAATTAGTTGGAAAGCCACATAATATAGTAAGACATCCAGATATGCCAAAAGCTGCTTTTAAAGACTTATGGGAAGTTATAAAAAGCGGTAGAAAATGGCGTGGATTTGTAAAGAATATGAGAAAAGATAGTGGTTATTACTGGGTGTATGCACAAATTAGTGGTGTATATAAAGATGATAAATTAGTTGAATTTAAATCGATTCGTACTCCTATTTCATTTGAAGATAAAGTTAAATATCAAAAACTGTATGATGATATGAGAAATAGTGCAAATGAAAATAAAAGAATAGTAACTTATACTTAAAATATATCAATTTATAATCCCTATAAAGGGATTATAAAAAGCATCACCTTCAAGTATCACCTAAATAAACTTTAAAAACAACTACTTTTAAATATCTATATAAAATCTTATAATATTAATGTTTTGATTGGCGACCCCAGTAAGAGTTGAACTTACGTCATCTGGAGGAAATCCAGAGGTCCTTAGCCACTAGACGACAGGGTCATAAATAAGAAAAGAATTATAATAAAAATTGATTATATTTTAGCTTAAAAATGTGAAATATTTTGATTGAAATTTAAATAAAAAAAGTGGCGCGGTGAACGAGACTCGAACTCGCGACCTCCTGCGTGACAGGCAGGCATTCTAACCAACTAAACTACCACCGCTTCTTTTTTATAATATGGTGATCCCAAGGAGATTTGAACTCCTGTGGACTGGATGAAAACCAGCAATCCTAACCACTAGATGATGGGACCATATGGTGGTCGATAGTGGACTCGAACCACTGACGTCTACCTTGTAAGGGTAGCGCTCTACCAACTGAGCTAATCGACCGAAAATAACATTGAAATGGTGACCCGTGTTGGATTCGAACCAACGGCCACCTCCTTAAAAGGGAGATGCTCTACCGACTGAGCTAACAGGTCATTCATAAAATGGACTGGAATTATACAGATATTTTTTTTATTTGTCAAGAGTTTTTGAGATAAATTTAAAAACTTTTTCTAAAGCCTTGTTTTTGGCTTGATTTTGTACTGATATTCTATCACCTTTAAAGTGATATATTTGGGTATCTTTTAAACCATTACTTGTACATGCTCCAACAACTACCATACCTACTGGTTTATCTTTTGTTCCACCTCCTGGACCTGCAACTCCACTAACAGCAACTGCATAAGATGCGTCAAACTTTTTAATCACTCCATCTAACATCTCATTTACTACTTCTATACTAACTACACCATTATCTATCATAGTTTGCTTTGATACACCTAGTTCTTTCTCTTTAACCTCATTGCAATAAGTTACTATTGATCCTTTAAATATAGAAGATGAACCAGCTATTTTTGTAATTTCAGAAGCAATTAATCCTCCAGTACAACTTTCTGCACATGTAATTGTTTCATTATTTTGTCTTAATATATTTTGCATTTTAATCATATCATTTTGTGTAAAATTTATATCATTCATTATTTAACCTTTTACTAAATATACTTTAGATATACTCTATCCTATTTTTAATAACAGGATGATTATATAAATGATCGATTATAAAGACACACTACAGTTACCAAAAACAAGTTTCCCTATGCGTGGAAGCTTGCCAAACAATGAACCAAAGCAATATAAACTTTGGGATGAACAAAAAGTATATGATAAAATGAAAGCTAACCGAAAAGGTTGTGAAACATTTACATTACATGATGGACCACCTTATGCAAATGGAAATATTCATATTGGTCATGCATTAAATAAAGTACTAAAAGATATTATAGTTAAATACAATTATTTTGATGGAAAATCAGTACGATATGTTCCAGGTTGGGATTGTCATGGATTGCCTATTGAGCAAAAAGTTGAAGAGAAGATTGGTGGTAAAAAGAAAAAAGAGTTACCTAAATCAAAACTTAGACAGCTTTGCCGTGATCATGCTACAAAATTTATTGATATTCAAAGAGACGAATTCAAAACTCTTGGTATTTTAGGTGATTGGGAAAATCCTTATTTAACCATGGATTTCAAATTTGAAGCAAATATTTATAGAGAACTTATATCTATAGCAAATAAAGGTTTATTAATTCAAAGAAGTAAACCTGTATATTGGTCTTGGGCAGCTCAAACTGCATTGGCTGAAGCTGAAGTTGAATATGAAGATAAAGTATCTCCATCTATTTATGTAGCATTTAAACTAGAAAATAGTGATGAATCTGTAATTATATGGACTACAACTCCATGGACACTTCCTGCTAATACAGGTATTGCTTTAAATGGTGAAGAGACTTATGTAAAAACTTCAGATGGATTTATAGTAGCTAAAAAACTACACGATTTTTGTATTGAAAATGAGATAGTAAAAGGTGAAATTGTTGAACAAATTGATCCAAAAACTTTAGAAAATACATATGCAATAAATCCTTTAAATGGAAGAAAATCAAAAATTGTTTTAGGTGAACATGTACTTATGGATAGTGGTACAGGTGCAGTACACACTGCTCCAGGTCATGGTGAGGATGACTATAAAGTTGGTCTAAAATATGGTCTTGAAGTTCTTATGCCAGTTGGTAGTAATGGTGCTTATGATAATACTATTGTAAGAGAAAAACTACTTCCAAATCCAGAAGAATTTTTAAATATGAATGTATTTAAAGCAAATGATAGAATTTTAGAACTTTTAGGTGATGCATTAATTAAAAGAGTGGATATAACTCACTCATATCCACATTGTTGGAGAACACATAAGCCTATTATTTTTAGAGCTACTAAGCAGTGGTTTATATCTATGGATGAACCTTATGGAAAAGAGGGAAAAACATTAAGACAAAATGCACTTGAGGCTATTGAAAATGTAAAATTTTATCCAGAACATGGAAAAAATCGATTAAAAACTATGATAGAGGGTCGTCCTGATTGGTGTATTTCAAGACAAAGAGATTGGGGAGTACCTATCGCATTTTTTAGAAATAAATTAACTGATGAGATAGTTTATGATGAACAAGTTTTAAATTATATTGCTATGATTTTTGAGATGAAAGGTGCTGATGCTTGGTATGATTTAAGTATTGAAGAACTTTTATATCCTGGAAGTGGTTTAAATCCAGATGATTTAGAAAAAACTATGGATATTTTAGATGTATGGTTTGATAGTGGTTCTACACAAAATGCAGTGTTAAGAAGTAGAAACTATGATGCAGGAACTTATCCAGCTGATATGTATCTCGAAGGTAGTGATCAACATAGAGGTTGGTTTCAATCTTCACTTTTAACTTCACTTGCTTCAAATGAAATTACTCCTTATAAATCTATTCTTACTCATGGTTTCACTGTAGATGCCAAGGGTGAAAAGATGTCTAAGTCAAAAGGTAATGTAGTTGCACCTGATAAAGTAATCAAACAGTATGGGTCTGAAATACTTAGACTTTGGGTTGCTATGAGTGATTATCAATCTGATCTTAAAATATCTGATGAAATACTAAAACAAATGGCAGAACAATATAGAAAAATAAGAAATACTGGTAAAATTTTACTTGGTAATGTTCATGAACTTGAAAAAATTGTTCCAATAGAAGATATGGGAATTATGGACAAGTGGATTTTAAATAAAGCACACAATGTCTTTAAAGAGGTTGATGAAGCATTTAAAACAAATGACTATAGTAGAGGATTAAATAAACTAAATCATTTTTTAGTAGCTGATTTATCAAATATATATATTGATATCTCAAAAGATAAAATGTACTGTGATGGTAAAAATTCTAAAACAAGATTAGCAACACAAAGTGCAATGGCTATGATTGCAAAGGCTTTTATTACTAATCTTGCACCAGTATTAACTTATACCATGAATGAATTAGTTCAACATGCACCACAAGTTATAAGCAATGGGGCTGAATCTATTTTTGATATGCCAAAATATTTTATACCAGAAATAACTGTGGATTTAAATGAAGAGCATCTAATGAATGCAAAAAATAAATTTGCTGAAATAAAAGATAGATTAAATAAAGAAAAAGTAATTAAATCAACTCTTGAATTAGTAATTTATACAGATTCAAAAGATATTTTAGCTCTTGATTCAACTGTTGCTGAAGATTGGTTTGTTGTATCAAAAGTAATTAAACACACTGAAGATAATGTTATAGATAGTTTCGAAGTAGATGGATATAAATTTGAAGTTTATCATGCAGCCAAAGCAAAATGTCCAAGATGTTGGAAATATAGAAGTAAAGATGAAAACTCTTTATGTCCAAGATGTAGTGAGGTAGTTGGTGCTTAATCAACCTGTAACTTTAACATTTATATTTGAAACTATAGGTGTAATTTTAGGTTTGAGTGCTATTTTTATAGTAATGATTAAAAAATCAAATAAAGCAAAAAAGGAAATTAAATAATATGAGTATACCGTTTAGTGATGAAGATTTACAAGAACCAGTTGAAACAATTATAAAAAATAAAGTTTCTCCAATGCTTGCTCAAGATGGTGGTGCTATATCTTTACTAAAAATTGAAAATGGAAATATATTTGTACAACTTCAAGGTTCATGTATTGGGTGTGCTGCTAGTAGTAGTACACTAAAATTTATTGTTGAAAAAGAGATTAAGTCTGCTATTCATCCAGAACTTAGAATTATTAATGTTCCTATTGGAATGGAAGATAAAATGGGAGAATTAGTTTAATGATTAATAAAAATAAATTATTATCAGATGCAAATGCTTACTTTGTAGCAAGACAATATGATAAAGCCTTATTTTTATATGCACAACTAATGAAAGAAGAACCAGAGAATGAAGAGATTGGTTTATATGCAGTATTTTGTGATATAGCAACTGAAAGTGAAGAGAAGGCTCAAAGTTTATTTGATTATTATTCTGTAGCAAAAGTTGAGGATCCAGAAAATGCCATATCATATATAGTAGGATTAATTGATGCATACGATGGTGATGTGGAACAAATATCAAAAATATTGAATGATATATCAACTACAACAACTGAAGATATAAATGCTATAGAATATGATGATTTTTTACAACTTATAGAATCAAGAGGTTCTTTTCGTATAGCATTTGAAGATATAATGTTTAGTACAAAAGTTGCAATCTATAATAAAAATGATTTCTGTAACTTTGTAGAGCAACTTATTGATAATGATTTTACAACTACAGCTTTATCTTATCTTGAAACATATGATAAGCATTTTGCTTTTGATAATAAAATCGAGAATTTATATAAAAAACTAGAAGTAGTAAAATGAAAATTAAATTAAATAATCAGTTTTTTACTGATAACTCACAAGAAGTAGATGAAAATACAATATTTGTATATAATCATGAAAATGAAAAATTTATACAAAATGCCAAAGACAATAATGCTCAAGATATTATAAAATCTAATGATCTAAAAAACTTTATTGATAATTCATCTATAAAGATTGTTGGTATTACTGGAACAAATGGTAAAACTACAACTGCTGCAGCTTTGTATTCAATATTATTAGACTTGGGATATAATGTTGCGCTACAAGGGACAAGAGGCTTTTTCATTAATGATCAAAGAATTGAAGAATATAGTTTAACAACGCCAGTTCAACTAGCAAACTTTGCACATATTCAAGAAGCAATACAAAATGGTTGTGACTTTTTTATTATGGAAGTTAGTTCTCATGCAATTGTACAAAAGAGAATTGAGGGTTTGAAATTCGCATTAAAAATTCATACAAATATTACTCAAGATCATTTAGATTATCATAAAACATTACAAGAATATATCAATGTAAAAAATTCATTTTTCAAAGATGATACACCAAAACTAATCAATAAAGATGATCCTAAAGTAAGATTTAGTCGTAAAAATGGATTTGCGTATGGACTTGATAATCCAGCAACTTATAAAGTACAAGCATATAGCTTTAAAAATGGTGTCCACATAGTATTACAACATTTTAATGAAATATTTAATTTTACATCAAATCTATATGGGCTATTTAATGTATATAATATAGTTGCAGCATTTAGTGCAGCACATATACTTACAAAAAAACCTTTTGCACAAATTGCTGCAGCAGTTGAGAATTTTGCTGGAGTATCTGGTAGAATGGAAATTATATCACATAACCCACTTGTAATAGTAGATTTTGCACATACTCCTGATGGTATGAAAAAAGTATTTGAAAGTTTTACAGATAAAGATATTATATGTGTATTTGGAGCAGGAGGAGATAGAGATAGAACCAAACGTCCTATTATGGGAAAAATTGCTTCTGAATTTTGTAAAGATATTATTGTGACAAGCGATAATCCAAGATTTGAAGATCCAGACATTATTGTTGATGATATTTTAAAAGGTATAAAAAAACAAGACAATGTTACTGTAGAAATAAATAGAAAAAAAGCTATAGTGATAGCTTTATCAAAAATAGAAGATAATAGCGTAGTTCTAATTTTAGGAAAAGGGGATGAAACTGCTCAAATAATATATGATCAAAAACTCCCATTTTCAGATAAACAAGTAGTACAGGAGCTATTGGATTGATTATAGATCTTGAGTTGATATTAATAGTATTGCTTGCAATATTTATTATATCAACTATTTGGTTATTAATTTCACATACAAAACTTACAAAACAAAATACTCAACTTCAAGTAACAACTCAACAACTTGAAATTCAACTTGTTGCATATAAAGAAAAACTATATTATATGGAACAAAATGAACATAAATTAAAAAATGAATTTAAAAATATTGCAAATGAAATATTTGAACAAAATAATAAAAAATTTTCCCAACAAGCAAATTATGATTTAAATAATATTTTAACTCCTATGAAAGATCAAATCGAATCATTTAGAAAAAAAGTTGAAGATGTTTATGATAAAGAATCAAAAGATAGAGCAATGCTGCAAGCTGAACTAGGAAATCTAAAAGAATTAAATATGCAACTAAGCCAAGATGCTACAAATCTTACAAATGCACTAAAAGGTAATAATAAAACTCAAGGTAGCTGGGGGGAGATGATACTTTCTAGGGTATTAGAAAATTCAGGTTTACGAAAAGATTATGAATATTTTACTGAAGTTGCATTAAAAGATGAAAATAATAAATCTTACCGTCCTGATGTTATAGTAAAACTTCCACAACAAAGAGATATTATAATTGACGCTAAAACATCTTTAATATCTTATGAACAATACTTAAGTAGTGAAGATCATAATGAAAAAAACTATTTTTTAAATGAACATTTAAAATCAATTAATAACCATATTTTAGGTTTAAGCAATAAGAACTATGAAAAACTAAAAGGATTAAATACTTTAGATTTTATTTTTATGTTTATACCAATTGAAAGTGCATTAACTCTTGCTTTTGAAAATGACAAAACACTATTTGATATAGCTTTTAAAAAGAAAATTGTATTGGTAAGCCCTACTACATTACTTGTAGCATTAAAAGCAGTAGAAAACAGCTGGAGATATGAGAAACAAGCAAAAAATATCACAGAAGTTACAAAACGAGCTGAAAAACTATATACTAAATTTGTAAATTTCACCGAAGACCTAAATAATATTGGTACAAACCTAAAAAAAGCAACTTCAAGTTTTGAAGATGCTCAAAATAAACTTTGTGATGGAAAAGATAATCTTATAAGACAAGTAGAAGCTTTCAAACAAAAAGCAAATATAAATCCAAAAAAATCTATATCTAACTCTTTACTTGAAAAATCTGATCTAAACTAAACTATTCTAGCTCTTTTTCTGCTTTTATAAGAGCAACAATACCATCATACATATCTTGCACACACTGAACTTCTGTAACCCCTAATCTTCTTTTATTAGATATATCATAAATGCCACCTTCACTATTAGAGTGTTCACCATGTATACCTCTGATTTGTACATTATATTTATTTGCAATTTCTTTAAACTGTTCCATATTAGAACCTAAGTTTGGTAACTTTATATGGACACTAGCTCTCATAGCCGTTCCTAAATTTGTAGGACAACTTGTAATAAACCCTAAATGATCGTTATAAGAAAATGGTATTTGTTTTTCTATTTTATTAATTGCATCTACTAACCTTGTAAATACTTCTTTAATATCTGCGCCACTTTGCATAGAGATAATTCTTAATTGATCCTCTTCATTAATCCATACTAAAAATGTTTTATCATTATTATGAAATATACCTCTTCCATTTGGCCAATCTGCATTAAGTCCAGCTGCATCTAGAAATCTATCTCCCTCTTTGAATAAGAAATGATCTTTTATTAATGATTCTTGATCCTCTTTACTCATATTATTTAACGGAAAATATTTTCCAGCTAAATTACCATCAAATTTACTTAATATATCTGATACATCCTTTTCTATTTGATCTCTTTGCGTATTACTAATAGCTGGTCCTAATGGCATATCTTTTACATTTCTTCCTACCCTAATACGAGTTGATAAGATATATTCATTTTTTGGATCTGGATTTGAAATATTTAACTGACTTATATCTAAGTTTGATTTATGTTTATCATTCTTATTAAACCCATGATACTCTTGAATAATAGGATCAAACAATAGATCAAAGATCTCGTATGATTCTTCATCTCCAGCATATACACCAATTCCACTATCTGGGTTTTGTACACCTGAATTTATTGCTTGTTGTAATGTAAAACCATTTGATGTAACTTTATCTTTTAATTTCTCAAAAATTTCTGGGGTAAGATATTTTGCCAATAAAGAGTTTGAATCTTTAAGTGTAGTTGGGTATTGCATAGTTATTCCTTTTGTTATTTTTAGATTATATGATTTATATACTTAATGAAAAATTGGAAATTCCTCAAAATGCTACCTAAGTGGCAGAACTATTTTATAAAATTATATAGAATTTCATTAAATAAAAAACAAGGAGTTTAAAATGTTAGTAACAAGATACAATCCAAATACACAATTTAGAGAATTTAGAAGAGGTTTTGATATATTAAATTCAATGTTAAATGAATTTAATCCAGTAGTTAATGCGGATACATTTCAAACTGATTTTAATCCAAGTGTAAATACTAGAGAAGGTGAGTTTGCTTATCATATCGAAGTTGATTTACCAGGAATGAGTAAGGATGATATTGATATTCAAATTGAGGACAATAATCTTATTATTTCAGGTGAAAGAAAAATAAAAGATGAACTAAAAGAGGAAAATTACTACAAAATAGAAAGTAGTTATGGAGTATTTAAAAGATCATTTGCATTACCTGAAGATGTAGATATTGAAAATATTCATGCTTCATCAACAGATGGTGTACTTGAAGTAGTAGTTCCAAAATTACAAAAACAAAAAGAGCAAAAAAATAAAAAAATAAAAATTAAATAAATTTAGGAGGTGTATTATGGAAATAATTAATAAAGCAAAAGATTTAACACAAGATATTGAAAAAGGGATTGAGTCAGTTTCTCAAAAAGCGACTCAAACTTTTAAAAACTTGGCTAGTCATCTTCCTTTTTCAAATTTAGCAAAAAAAGATGATAGTAGTTTTCATGTAGAGATTGATTTACCTGGTGTTAAAAAGGAGGACATTGATCTTAAGATAGAAGATAATATGTTGGTTGTTAGTGCAATTAGAAAGTATCAAAAAGAGTTAAGTAGAGATGATTATTATATTTGTGAAAGCTCTTTTGGAAAATTTGAAAGAAGATATACAATTCCAGACAATATTGATACTAAAAAAATTGATGCAAAATATGAAAATGGTAGATTAGAAGTAGAATTACAAAAAACTAAAAAATCTAAACCTAAATCTATTTCAATAAAATAGAAAGGATTTAAAATGGGAACAAATAGTTCGCAAAGATTTAAATTTTTACTTTTTATTTTGGCATTTGTTGTAGCAATACAGGGATATTTTATATACGATTTAAAGACAAATAATGTTAGTAATGTTGCAACTAATTCTAATGAAACAGTAGGTTTGATTGCAGATGATAATTTAGAAGTAAAAAAAGTTGTTTCAAATATTAATGATAATAGTAAAATTGAAAAAAAGGAGCAAAAGGAAGAACTTGTGCAAAATGTAAAAAGTGAACATACAATTCATGATCCTTTTGTAGAAATAAGAAAGATGCAAGATGAGATGATGAGAAGTTTTGCTTCATTTAATTCAATGTTTGCTAATGATCCATTTTTTAAAGATTCATTTAGTTCTATGAGTTTTGCTCCATTATCCGATTTAAAAGAGCAAAAAGATAAATATATAGTAACTTTAGAAATACCTGGTGTTGAAGAAAAAGATATAAAAATTGAGGCAAAAGATCATTTACTATCTATAAATGCAACAAGTCAAAAAAATACAGATAAAAAAGATACAAATTATATTCAAAAAGAGAGATATGTACAAAGTTTTAGTAGAATATTTACATTACCTAATGATGCAAATATAGATAAACTTACAAGTAAATACTCTAAAGGTATATTAAATATAACTATACCAAAAAATAAACCTAAAACACAAAAATAGCTTAAGCTATTTTTGTGTATGATTCTATATGAACGAAATTATAACCTCTGCAGATAATCATAATCAGCTTCTTGTCTTAGAACAAATAAATAAATTACCAATTCAAATTAAAAATAAAAAAGATCTTTTTTTTAAAGTTGGAGATGACCCTTTAAATAATACTGATACAGCTAGATATTTTTACTTCATACTAGATGGTAAAATAAAAATTTATGATATAGATTTTAATACGTCAAAAGAACAAACATTATATCTTCTAAGTAGAGGAGATATGTTTGATGTAGTTTCTCTTTTAGATGGTAAACCAAATCAATATATCTCTGAAGTTTTAGAGGATGCACATATTGTTCAAATTCCTTTGAATGACGTAAAAAAGATGATAGATGAGGATGAAAAATTTAAACAATATTTTTATTCTTATGTGGCATCAAAACTAAAATCAATGGAAAACTTAGCTGTAAGCTTATCTTTTTATGATGTTTATCAAAGAGTCTTACAGCTATTTGCAAGATTTACGCAAGTTGAAAATGGGATTGCAAAGTTAAATGTAATTGATAACTTAAAACATGAAGATATAGCTGCTATGGTTGGAAGTGTTAGAAAAGTTGTAAATAGAAGTTTACAAAAATTAAAAAAAGATGGGATTATTGATATCTCAAGAAAAAAAATACATATTAAAAACTTTCAAAGTTTACTAGATCAATTAGATATTTAAAAACTAAATCAAAGATAAAATCATTTTAATAGCAACTAGATATAAAACTATTGCAATAAGTTTTTTTACTTGTGATTGATCCAACTTATAGTGCATAATTTTACCACCAATATATCCACCAATAAGTGCAGCAACAGTAACAACCCCTAATAAAATCCAATCTATTTGAACAAATTGAAGATATGTCAAAAATGCACCAAAAGTTGAAAAGGGTATTACAAAACTAACAGCATAGGCAGCTTTTTTTGCATCAAATCCAAGTAAAATCAAAAGTGGCATAATTAAACTTCCACCACCAACTCCAAGCATACCAGAAATAATTCCAACACTAAAACCTATAAAATATAATATCCATACTTTTGTATATACAGTTTTGGCCTCTTTTTTACCAAATAAAAGTAAACTAGCACTAATTAATAAAAAACAAACTAATAGCCACTGTAAATATATATGATTTACATATTGAGATAAAACTGCGCCAATAGGTGTTGCTATCAGAACTGAAATAACCAAAGGCATGGCAAATTTAAAATCTAACATACCTCTTTTAAAATTCATAATAGATGTACTAATCATTGAAGATGTATTTATAAATAAAGCTAAAGCCTTAGAAAGATCAAAACTTTGTCCCATCATTGGAAATATTGATACAAGTGCAACTGCACTTCCAACTCCACCCATAGCGAATAAAGTTGAAAAAAATAGTGTTACAAAAAAATATAGTAGATATATTTCCATTTAAGATATTTTATTTTTAATAAAATTTGCATATATCCATGCACTTAATGTTAAAAGTATATATAAGATAAAAATAAATAATAGTTGTTCTTTATTTGTTATATATTCATAATAGATGATTAAAGATGCACCAATACTTAATCCAAACATTGAAATTATAGTAATAATAAAAGATGAATTTGTTTTTGTTCTTATTTTAAAATTTGCTATTGCCATAAGTAAAGATACCAATAAAAACGTAATACTTCCAAACTCTAAAATAAGTTGAAGTCCACCAACCAATATAAGTAAAGATGAAATTACAGACATAGTTATAATTGCCATATATGGAATATTATTTTTTCTTTTAATTAATATTTTTGGAAAATATCCATCTTGCGCTATTCTTGCCATTTGATGAGATGATCCAAATAATGTACCATTAATAGCACTACTTGTTGCTAAAATAGCTCCAAATACTACTAAATTTTGCCCTAGATTACCCATAATTTGTCCTGCTCCTGTTGCTAAGGCAGATTCTTTATTTTGAATCAAATCATCTACAGGAATAGCAACTATTGCACTTAAAGCTATAATAAAATATATTAATGCAACCAATACAATTGCCCAATATATCGCTTTTGGTATGTTTATATCTGGATCTTCCATATCATTTACAGCATTTATAACTAATTGAAACCCTTCATATGCTACAAATGTTATAGATGAAACCATTAAAATACTCATCATTGAAGTTGAAGAAAAATCATTTTTAATAGTTAAAACAAAATTATTCAAATCAACATTAGCAAAAAATATTAACACCATAGATATAACAAAAAGTATAAATAGTTTTAAATACACCATAATATCTTCAAGTTTTCCCATACCTTTTACACTCCAAATATTCACAAATGCAAAAAATACAATGATACTTATAGCTAAAAGCTTTCTAAATAATTCATTTTGAGAAAAATCAAAACCACTTAAAGCATAAGCAGAAAATGTATATGCATATAAAGATAAAGTACTTATATATCCAAATATTGTATACCACCCTATAAAAGAAGCTGCCATATGGGTATTTGGATATGTTCTTTTAAAAAAAGCATAAGTTGCACCTTCATCTTTGTAATAAACACCAAGTTTCACATATGAATATGCTGCAAACCAAGCAATTATACCACCAAATGCAATAGCAAACGGAGCCAAAAACCCAACCATAGAAACTGAAATTCCTAAAATTGTAAATATTCCACCCCCAACCATACCACCTATGGCAATTGCAAGTAATTCTTTAAATCCTAAGCTTTTTGTAGTTTTCATTTTTATATATTTATGTGTAATTTCATAATCATATTGCCATTATCTAGTGTAACCTCTTCAAGCTTTGTTGAAACAGACTTCTTACCACTTTCTAATGCCCCTTGAATCGTTTCTAATACATGCCAAAATTTTTCATTAAAAGGTGTATCTATCTCTTTGATTCTTTTTTTAAGAATTATATATTTAATATCATTTATACAATGCATATAATATATTTTATTTATAGCTCTCTGTATTCTATAATCTGTCATAATATTAATGTTTTCAATCCAAATATTTTTTTCAATATCATTAATATTTTTCATTTTTTGG
The DNA here is from genome assembly GCA_964486745.1 of uncultured Arcobacteraceae bacterium. GTDB lineage: Bacteria > Campylobacterota > Campylobacteria > Campylobacterales > Arcobacteraceae > JAYEFX01. The sequence goes on along the minus strand of CAZAOJ010000002.1, from coordinate 30,756 downwards.
ACAGATTCTATTTCGCATTTTATTTTTTCTTTGTAGTTTTGAACTTCCGTTTTTATATGTTCTTCTAGTTCATTTTCATATTTAGACAATATCTCATCAATTTGTTCTTGAGATAACTCTTTATTTTTAACTACATGTGTGTGAAATTTAATATTTTCATAATCACAATCAATATCTTTTAAAATTTCAATTGCAATTTGAAGATAGATATATTTATCCTCTTTGCCATCTTTATAAGTTATTCCATGTTGGGAGATTATGGGTCTTGGACCTGCATATTTCACTTGATACATATTAACTCTTTAAGTCTATATCTTTAGCTTTACCACCTTTTAGTCTTTCTACCAATCCTAAAATTCCACCAGATAAATATTTTGTCTCATATCCAAGTGCAGCTAGATAAGTTCTTGCCATAATTGACCTATCAGTTTTTGGGCAAGCAACTACAATTAGTTTATCTTTTGGTAATTTTTCTAAATTATCTGGTAATTCATTTGCTGGTATTTTAAGTCCAAAATTAAGTCCCCAAACTGCAGTTTCAAATGGCATTCTAATATCAACCAAGATAGCCTCTTTATTATTTAAAAGTTCTATAAATTTTTCCACATCAATTTTCATATTACTTATATTTTGCGGCAAAAGATCTTTCATAACATTTTCCATATATCCACTCCAGTTTATTATTAATTTATAGCTTTATTTATATAACTATTTTTTAAAGATTAGTTTAAATAGTATATCTTTATATATTTAAATAAATACTTTAAATGATTTTCCACTTATATAAATTTATATTATTTTGTATTTTTAATAAATTGTCCACAACCTTTATGTGGTTTACCATTATGAGTTTTATATTCTTTTGCACCTTCTTTGAAAAGTCTATATCTTTCACATTCATCTTTTTTTAAACATATATCATTATCACAAGCTAATATTTTTTCTTCCATTTTATATCCTTAATTTTTTTGTAATTTTACCTTATATTTCATAATAAACACTTAATTCTTTTATTTGTTTTATTAATATAATGTGATATAATCCAGTTATGTATAAATTTATAATATTATTCTTAATTTCAATATCTACTGCATATAGTTCAAATAATATTGGTGAGTTGTTGTTTAATGGAAATTGTGTTACATGTCATTTTAGAACAGAAAACATTTCTGCACCATCTATGAAAGAAGTTAAAAAAAACTATATAAGAGCATTTCCTAATAAAGTTGATTTTGTTAAATACATGTCAAAATGGGTTAGCAATCCAAATAAAGAAGGTTCTTTAATGAGTAGTGCAATTAATAAATATGAAATTATGCCAACACTAGGATTTGAAGAGGACTACTTACAAGATATAGCATCATATATTTATGATACTGACTTTAATAAAAAATAATTTACTAATTACAATTATGTTTTACCCACATCTGTTTATAGCCCATATCAATAATCTATTGAAATGGAATATATTCATAATTTAGATATAAATTCTATTCATCTTCTTCTTTATCAAATTCCATCTCATCAATTTGTTCTTGAGTTAAATTTGAAGAAGTTGTATTGTGATATTTATATGTTTTAAGAGAATAAAATACCCCATAAAAAAGTACTAAAAAACCAACTAGAATAATATATTTATTTTTATTACTAGTTTTGTTTTGTGTCATTTCACAAACTCCACCAGGGCATTTATATAATTTAACATTTAATTTTTTATATATTATACATCCTAGACATATACCAAATACACTTTCCATATAAAGAAGAACCAAACACACTAAACAGGTAATAAGTCGTGCCGGAGTCATAATATCATATAATATAAAATAACTCATAATAAAACCTAAAATTACACCTAATATCCATGCAAATTTCTTAGGACTAGCTTCTACCCAATCTGGTTCTTGATTTGAAACAATGATTGAACCAAGTATCATATATGGTGCATAAATAGGATTTACAAATACCCTTATTATAAACTCAATTATAAATGTGATTGTAAATAAATTTGCCCAAAATAGATTTTTTGTCATTATAAAAGAGAATAATGTAATTATTCCAAATAAAAACATTATTCCTGCACTAGCTCTTGCATCTCTTTCATTGATTACTTTAAACTCATACTGATCTATTTTTTGACCAAATTGAAATATTTTGTTCATAATTTATCTTTCATATATAAAAATTTCTTATAATACTAACTGAAATTTATATATAGAAACTTAAATTATAAAACTTAATCAAACAATTAATATATATTAATTTAATTTATTCTTTATTATTGGTAAAAGTTTATTTCTTATTTCATCATATGTTTTTATAAAAGCATCAAATTCTTTTCCATCAGGATCTTCAAACCCAACATGAATTTTATCAGTAACTTTAGGAAAAATGGGACAAGTTTCATTTGCATGATCACATACAGTTACAACTAAATCAAATTCTATATCAATAACTTCATCTAAATGTTTTGAATAATATTTATCATCCCATACATCATTTTGAACTAATATCTTTTTTGCATTTTGATTTACTTTACCACTTGGATTAACACCACAACTATAAGCTTCAATCCCATCTAACTCTTTATTTATCAGTGCTTCACCAATAATACTTCTACAAGAATTACCAGTACACATAATCAACACTTTTTTCATATAGTTATTCTTTAATATAAGCTTTTATAATTTTTTGTTCTTTTATAGGTTTATCTCTAAATCCAACTTGAACATTTTCAAGTTTTTTAACTACTGGCATAGAAGATTTTTTTACATATCCAAATATTGTATGTCTTCCATTTAACCAAGAAGTTGGAACCGTTGTAATAAAAAATTGACTTCCATTTGTATTTGGTCCAGCATTTGCCATTGCTAAAATTCCAGATCTATCAAATACTACATTTGGTGCAAATTCATCTTTAAATGGTTTACCCCAAATAGATTCTCCACCTCTTCCTGTACCAGTTGGATCTCCACCTTGAATCATAAACTGTCTAATAATTCTATGAAAAATCAATCCATCATAATAACCATTTTTAATATGTGTAACAAAGTTTTCAACTGCCTTTGGAGCATAATCAGGTCTTAACTCTATTTCAATATCCCCTTGGGTAGTTTGAAGTACTGCAACTGGATTTGATGCATATAACAATGAACCAACTAATGTCAACAAAATAAATAATTTTTTCATTTTATCCCTTTTAATAATTTTTGAAATTGTAACATATAGATATATTAATCTTCCTTATGTTACAATAATGTAACACGATGTGGAGACTATATTTATGAAAACGACAAACTATATTTCAAATAAACAATTAATAATAAGAATAGTATTTGGATTCTTATTTATAAGTATCGTTATTTTACTACTATCAACTGTATATATTAAAGATGTTGCATTAAATAATCTTGCAGAAGATGATGCAAGAAAAACTAGTGAACTTATTTTTGAAACTATGAATACAAGAATGCAAGAGGGGTGGGGGAAAGAAGATCTAAATAAAATATTATCAAGATTAGAATATGTAAGAAAAGGAATGAAAGTATCATCTTATAGAAGCCATAATGTTGAAGAGATATTAGGTATAATAAAACATGATAAACAAATAGTTGACTCTGATCCATTAATTCAAAAAGCAATGAAAGGTGAAGAACAATTTATCATTGAGCAAGATGGAAGTATTAGATTTTTATATCCAATGAAAGTTACTCAAGATTGTATCACTTGTCATTATAATACAAAAGCTGGAGAGGTTAATGGTGTATTAGATATAAAATATCCTCCAAGCGATATTAAAATATCACTAGATATGATGACTTACTATTTCTTATTATTTTTTGTAATATTTATTGTAGTTTTCTTTTATATTTTCTTCTTTGTAATTAATAAAAAGATGGTAACACCAATTATAAAATTTACACAAGAAATTAAAAGAATATCTGATGCAAATGATTTAAGCTTAAAAGCAAATGTAAATACATCAATTGAAGAGATAGGTACATTACAAAATGCTTTTAATAAACTACTAGAAACTACAAAATTTTATTATGATAAACTTATTAATAGTCTATACATTGATAGCTTGACAAATATTTATAATTTTATTAAATTACAAAAAGATTTAGAGACAAAAGAAAAATTTTCTTTAGCATTGATTGATATAGATAAATTTAGACAATTAAATAACTTCTATGGAACAAATGTAGCTGATTTCATTTTAAAAGAATTAGCTATATTATTAAAAGATACAGTAAAAAAAGAAGTTAGTGTTTATAGAGTAACTGCAGATAAATTTGCATTATTATACAAATATGATATTACAAAAAAAGATTTAAAAAGTTTAATTAAAACAATAAATACTCATAAATTTCAATATAAATATACAGATATAAATATTAGAATACATATCGGATTTATAGTTAATGATTATTCTAGAGCACTAGAAAAAACAGAACTTGCTTTAGAATACGCAAAAAAAACAAGAACAGATATAGTAAAATATGATGATTCTTTTCAATTAGAAGATGAGTATATGCAACATATGATTTGGTCAAACAAAATTGAAGAGGCATTACAGTCCAACAATATAGTTCCATATTTTCAACCAATGAAATCTCCAAAAGAGAATAAAATTGTTAAATATGAAACTCTTATGAGATTAAAAGATGCAGATATGGTTTACACTCCTGATTATTTTATTGAAGTAGCACAAAATGCTAATTTATACTCTCAATTGACACAACAATTAATTCAAAGTACATTTGATTACTTTACTTCAAAAAATACAAAAGTAAAATTTTCATTAAATTTTGCACTTGAAGATATTACGAATAAAGATACAATTAAACTATTATTTAAATTATTAGATGAATATAAATATAGTTCAAGTGTAGTTATAGAACTTCTTGAGACTCAAGAGATATCAGATTTTGATGCTTTAAATGTATTTATCAATCAAGTTAAATCTTATGGTGCAAAAATTGCAATTGATGATTTTGGTAGTGGATACTCAAACTTTAATTATATTTTAAATCTTAATATAGATATTATTAAACTTGATAGTTCATTAGTTGAAAATTTAGATACAGATAAAAACTCTTTAAAAGTTGTTAAAAGTATTGTAAAAGTGGTCCAATCTTTAAACCTTGAAGTTGTAGCAGAAAAAGTTCATTCACAAGCTATTGAAGATATATTAACTAAGCTTGGTGTTGATTATCTACAAGGTTACCATATTGGAAAACCAGAACCTAAAATTTTAGATGTTAATTAAATAAACTAGGTTGTTCCTCAAGAGCTTTTAATTTAAAGCTCTTGCGGTGTAAAGAGCTTAATCCATATTTTTTAATAAGTTCTATATGCTTTTTAGTCCCATAACCTTTATGTTTGTCAAATTCATATTTATCAAATTGTTTTGATAAACTGCACATAAACCTATCTCTTGTAACTTTTGCTAAAATTGAAGCTGCACTTACTTCTTTAACAGTTGCATCTGCTTTTATTTTATGTTGTAAAATATTAATTCCAAATGAAGTGTTTCCATCCATAAGATATTCATTGGCATCTATATTTTTTATAATTTGTTCTATACTATTCTTTATTGCTTTACTTAAGCCAATTTCATCAATAGTATCATTTGAAGTACTAACAATATGATAAGAAGAATTTAATATAATTTGCTCATATAATATTTCTCTTTTTTTTTCAGTAAGTTTTTTTGAATCATTTAAACCTTCAATATCATTTTTTAAAACAACTCCAGCAACAACTAAAGGACCAGCTAGTGGCCCACGCCCGGCTTCATCTATACCACATAAATTCATTAATGTTTACCAAGTTCTTTAATCCAATCTCGAACTTCTTTACGTTCACTAGATGAAAGGTTTGCATTTTGATGAAATGTAATATAACTACTAGGAGGCATTGCTACATAAATTGCTCTAAATGTTTGTTTTAATTTTTTATCTTTTTCTTCTTGTGTATATGTATTCCAAATAGAATAATTAACCCAAGATCTACCATCATTTACATGTGAAGCTATTGTCCAAGATAGTGGTGCTATTTTGCTATACCAAGGCCATGTCGTCTCATTTGAATGACAATCATAACATGCTTTTTTTAAAATAATTTTTATATTTTTTGGAGTTTGTATCTCCAATTCTTTATTTGTAGTTGGATTAGTTTTATTTGGTTGAATTAATTGTGCTAATAAAAACATAACTACTATAATATATATTGTATTTTTCATATAAGTTCCTATAAATTATGAAAATATCATATTATAAGGTCGTGAAATTTCATCTTCAAGTAAAGATATAGAAATATTTCTTGATTTTCGTATAAACTCTTTTTTATCAAAAAATATTAAAAGTGTTGGTACTGTAAATACATTTAATGATGCAGCAAGAACTTGTTGTTCTTGTGCATCAAATGAATAATATTTAATATTAGGAAAAGAAGTTTCAAGTAATGATTTAATCTTTGGTTGCAACACATGGCATACACCACAATTTTTACCAGAAAAATATATTGCTACAGCTTCATCATTATTTAATATATCTTCTAAAGTCAATTATACACCTTCAGCTATCATTGCATCAGCTACTCTTTTAAATCCTGCAATATTTGCTCCATGCATATAATTACCAGCAACTCCATACTCTTCAGCAGTTAAATGAACTCTTTTACAAATTGATCTCATTGTTTTTTCTAATCTCTCATCAACAATTTCATATGACCATTTTGCCATTGCTGCATTTTGACTCATCTCAAATTCACTAACAGCAACTCCACCAGCATTTGCTGCTTTTGCAGGTGCAAATAATATATCATTTTTTTGTAATAAAGTAATTGCTTCAGGAGTTGAAGGCATATTAGCACCTTCACTTACACTAATACAACCATTTTTTATAAGATTTTTAGCATCTACTTCTGTTAATTCATTTTGAGTTGCACTAGGAAATGCACAGTCACATTTAATTGTCCAAGCATAGTGACCATCTTTTGGATAGTCTTCAACTTTTACATACACTGCATCACTATTTTTTTCACAATATTTCTCTAAAGATACTCTTTTATTTAATTTTAAATCTTTTAAAAGTTCTAAGTCAATTCCTCTAGAATCATAAATAGTACCTCTACTATCACTACAAGTTACAGGTTTTGCTCCTAAAGCATAAAGCTTTTCTATTGTATGAATAGCAACATTACCTGCTCCACTTACCGTACAAACTCTTCCTTCAAAACCTTTTTTACCTGCATATTTAAGCATCTCATCTGTAAAATATACACATCCATACCCTGTAGCTTCTGGTCTCATCAAAGATCCACCAAACATAAATGGCTTACCAGTTAAAACACCTTCATATGTAGAAGTGATTTTTTTATATTCTCCAAAAAGATATCCAATTTCTCTACCCCCTACTCCAATATCACCTGCGGGTACATCAATTCTTGGTCCTATATATTTATGAAGTTCAGTCATATATGCACTACAAAACTTCATAATTTCAAAATCAGACTTCCCTTTTGGATCAAAATCACTTCCACCTTTTGCTCCTCCAATAGGTAAACCAGTCAAAGAGTTTTTAAATATTTGTTCAAATGCTAAAAATTTTAAAATACCAGCATTTACACTTGGATGGAATCTTAAACCACCTTTATAAGGGCCAAGTGCATTATTAAATTGTATTCTATATCCTGTATTTACTTGGATATTTTGCTTATCATCCATCCATACAACTTTAAATTTAAATTGTCTATCTGGAGTAGTTAGTCTTTCCATTATTGCATGTCTTTCATACATAGGATTACTATCTAATACTGGCTGTAAACTATCTACTACTTCTTCAACGGCTTGAAAAAATGTTTTATCTGTTTCACAATTACTTTTTTTAATTCTATCTATTGTATCTTTTGTTTTTTTCAACTCTTATCCTTTTGAATCTTTTTATTAATTTCATCTTTGATTTCATTTTCAAATGTATGCTTTTGCCTTACACTAATACCTTTCATATTACTAATTGGTATAGAAAAGGCTATTCCATCACCAGTACTTGTAATATGTAATCTATGAATTATACCATCTAATACTTTATTTACCAAGCTATCAGGTAAAATAAATAATAAAACTTCATCAGAAGCTTCTGCTTCAAATCTAAAAATATTATCCATCTCATCTAATCCCATTCCATGCGCTTTAAAATGCGTTACACCTGTTGCTCCATAATCCCTTGCTGCATGTAGTACATCCTCTTTTTTATTTTGAGGTACTATTACAACAACAGCAGAAAATGATAAATTTAATTTCTCTAATAATGTTCCACCATCTACATTTACATGAGAAAGATTAGAGCCTTCTTCCTCAGATATAGGTTTTGACATTATCTCTTTTTCTTTTTGAGTATCTGATTTTATATTAAATTTTTCACTTATAATTCCATATGCCATAACAGATATCATTGGAAATAATGAAGCAAAAGCAATTAGACCAAATCCATCAATTAATGGTGAACGTCCTTCAATATTTGTAGCTAATCCAATTCCTAAAGCTGCTACTAAAGGAACTGTAACTGTTGAAGTTGTAACACCACCACTATCATAAGCAATTGGTATTATATATTTTGGAGCTATAAATGTTAATGCAATCACAATCATATACCCAACAATAATATAATAATGAATATGCCCACCATCTATAATTCTAAATGAACCTAAAGCTATACCAAAAGCAACACCAAGTGCAACAAAAAGTCTTAATGCAAAATCATTAATTTTTCCATCACTAATCTCTTTTGATTTTTTTGCCACTGCCATAAGTGCAGGTTCTGCCATGGTTGTAGCAAATCCTATAGCAAATCCAAAAGTATATATAATCCAACTAGACCCAGTTGCTGTAAGCTCAGCTGCCATACTTTCACCAAGTGAAAACAATCCTAATTCTAGTCCTAAAATAAAAGCATATAAACCAATTACCACAAATACAAAACCTAAAAATACAGTTTTTATATTTTTAATATTTTTTCTAATTACTCCATATTGAAAAAATAAAATAATTGCTAAAATTGGAATAATATCTTTTATAACACCTAATATTCCATTAACTAATGAATTTAGAGTTACATTTGTAGGAACAGCTTCAACTTCAGATATTACATGTAATACATCTTTTGCATCCACTAAATTATATACTGCAATTCCATAAATTTGTACAAAAATCATAGGAGTAAGAGAAGCAAAAGCAATTAAACCAAAGCCATCAATTACAGGATTTCTTCCCTTGATATTTGATGCTAATCCAATTCCAAGAGCAGCTACTAGTGGAACTGTAACGGTTGAAGTAGTAACTCCACCTAAATCATATGCAAGCCCTATTATCTCTTTAGGAGCTGCAAATGTAATTGATACAACTGCAACATATCCAGCAATTATATAATAGTGTATTGGATGCCCTTTTATAATACGATATACACCTAATAATATAGCAAATCCAACAGATCCAGCAACTACAAATCTTAGAGTTGTAGCATCAATTCTTCCACTACTAATTGCTGCAGCTTTTTGAGCTATAACTACAAGGGCGGGTTCAGCAATAGTCGTACCAAAACCAATGGCAAAACCAAAAATCAATACCCAAAATGAACTACCACGCTTGGCAAAATCCTTTGCTAGACCTTCTCCAACAGGGAATATACCTATTTCTAAACCTAATAAAAATATTGCTAATCCTATAGCAACTATAAATAATCCAACCGTAGTCGATATCCAATTTGGTGGAATTGTTTGAATAACGGCCAATTGAAAAAATAATATCACCAATACAATTGGTGCTAAATCTCTAAAAGATTCTTTTAAAAGATTTATAAACATATGCAACTTCACTAAATATTTCCCTTTTTATTAATAATTTAAATAATACTATCTACAGTTTTTTTAAACTCAATAAGATCATTTTTATGCCCTAGTACTACTAAAGTATCACCTTCATCAATTTTATGATTGATTCCAGTTGAAAAGAAAATAAAATCATCACTAATCTCTTTATCTTGAATACCCAAAATAATCACTTTTTGTCTATCTACTGATTTTAGTTCATCTAAATAAACTCCATCAAATATAGACCCTTTAGTTATAATGATTTCAGCTACTTCAATATCAGATTGATTGAATAAAATATCATCTAATACACTTAAAATTGTTGGTTTATGTAAAAGCCTAAATATTCTTAGTGCTCCAATTTCATATGGATTTATAGTTTTTGTTGCACCAGCTAATAACATTGTTTTATTATCTTGTTTAGAATGTGATACAGAAATAATTCTAATTTGTTTATTTATATTTCTAACACTTAAAGTTATAAATAAATTTGTATTTTTATCTTTTCCTAGACAAAAAAATGCTTTAATATTTTCATCATTTATACCAATATCTATAATATTTACATCTTCCATTAATGATATTTGTTTTACATCATATCCCAATTCTTTGGCTTTTAAAGCTAATTCTTCATTTTCTTCTATAATTAATATTTTATATTTTTTCGCATGCAATATTTTTGCTATTTGAGCTGCAAGTGATGTAAAGCTGTATATGATAATTTTATTTTTTTTCATTTTTTACACCTCTTCACTTTTATCTTCAAGAGCTTTAGGTCTATGTGATAAAATTTCTATTCTAAAAGATTTAATTGCAGCTTCAAATCCAATAACAATCAATATATCATGTTCATTTAATACATATTCTTCTTGATTTGGATTAAATATAAATTTTTTAGTTTCTGCTTCTATAACACCTATTAATGTCAAATTAAAATTCTCAAATTCTATATGTTCAAGTGTATGATTTTTGTAAAAAGAGTTTTCAAAAACTTCAATTTCCCCTAAAAGAGCTCCTTCATTATCTAATAAAATATCATCTATTGCATTAAATGCAATTGGCTGGCCTATGTACTCTGCAGCTACTAAACCTGTAATCTCATTTGCTGCAACCACTTCATTGGCTCCTGCTAAAAAAAGTTTCTTTTTAATTTTTTTATCATTTGCTCTTGCAATAATATTTATATTTGGATTTAAACTTCTAGCAGTTAATACAATTGAAAGATTTACAGCATCATTATCTGTTAAAGCTATAATACTACTCGCACCTTTATTTATACCAATATGTGCTAAAAAATCAGAATCAGAAGCATCCCCTTTTATAGATAATATATTTTGTGAATTTGTATGTAAAAATTGATCTTCATCTAAATCAATTACAATAAATTTTTGTTTTATTTTTTTAAATTCTTTTGCTAATACTTCACCCATTCGTCCATATCCACAAATTAAAACAAAATCTTTTAGAGCATTTGCTTCACCTATTACCTTTTCTTCTTTTAGTGCAATTAATTTTTCACCTAGTGCTGTAGTAACAATAGAAGTAAAAAATGCAATTACAGATAAACCTGTAATTACTAGAAAAATTGTAGCTACTCTACCTTCAATAGTTACAGGTGTTATATCTCCAAATCCTACGGTTGATATTGTAATGATTGACCAATATATAGCATCAAAGAAATTTGTAATATTTGGATTTGAACCAGCCCCTTCATATATAAATATTATTGCTGATCCAAAAGTTATAGACATCAAAAACATAATTGTAAGAGTAAAAAATTCAAATCTTTTTTCTACAAATACATCACTAAACTGTTTTACAGAATTTGCATATCTTAAAAGTTTAAATAATCTAAATAACATTAGAATACGTAAAATTCTTAAAGGTCTATAGTATGGTAAGATTGCTAATAGATCAATGATTGACATTGGTGAAAAAATAAATGCAAGTTTTTCTTTTAAAATTGTTTTTAATGATTGTTTTATATCGTATGGTTGATTTATAAGTTGAGCTTTTTCAAAGTCTTTTATAATAATTTTATGAGAATGATTTACTACCCATAATCTTGCTAACCATTCTAATATAAATACAATAATTGCAAAAGTTTCATATTGATCTAACCAAGATTCTGGCTTATGATTTACTTCGTAAATAAGGATACCAACTGTACTTAAAACCAAAAATATCATCATAAAATCAAAATATTTTTTTCGTACAGATCGAGTATCCTCTAAAAAAAGATAAAAGAAGTGCTTTATATTATAATATAAATCAGAGCCTTCTAAAAAGTATGCGAATCTTAGTATAAGCTCTTTTATCATAATTTATACTTGGTGTGATGAACTTTTATTTAAACTATTTTTCATACTTAAATAGCTATTTAATGCTCCAAGATAAGCTCTTGCACTAGCAACCATAGTGTCTATACTTAATCCATGTCCAATCATAGATGGATTATCATCATTAAATGTTACTTTACACACAACTTTTGCTAAAGCATCTTTACCTTCACTTACAGCTTTTACTTTATAATCATTTAATTGACCATTATATCCTGTAATTCTATCAATTGTTTTAAATATTGCATCCATAGCACCATCACCTATTCCTGCATCTGTAATCTCTACATCGTTATGCTTTATTGTAACAGCTGCACTAGGAACTCCATTTGAACAATCTGATATTTGCAATGAAATCAATTCAAATGTTTTTGTATGGTTTATAGCTTCATCCGTCATTAACATTCTAATATCATCATCTACTATCACTTTTTTCTTATCTGCAAGTAATTTAAATCTATCAAAAGTTTGATTTAAAATCTCTTCACTTATATTATCAAAACCTAAATATTCAATTTTGTCTTTAAATGCTGCACGACCTGAATGTTTACCTAAAACTAAAGTATTTTCTTTATCTAGTCCAATAGATGCCGCACTCATAATTTCATATGTTTGTGCATTTTTCAATATTCCATCTTGATGAATTCCACTCTCATGTGAAAATGCATTTTTACCAACAATTGCCTTATTTGGTTGTGGTTCAATTCCTGTAATCGTTGCAACTAATCTGCTTGTAGGATAGATTTCAGTAGTATTTATTGAAGTTTCAAATGGTTTTTCAAATAAATCTGCTCTTACTTTTAATGCCATTACAATCTCTTCAACTGCAGCATTTCCAGCTCTTTCACCCAAACCATTTATTGTACATTCAACTTGTCTAGCCCCAGCTACAATACCTGCAAGACTATTTGCAACTGCCAATCCTAAATCATTATGATTATGCAATGATATTATTGCTCTATTTTGTACAAATGCAACCATTTGTTTTACCATATCAGCAATCTCATTTGGAAATCTATATCCAACAGTATCTGGCAAGTTTATAGTACTTGCTCCTGCACTAATTACTGCATCAGTTATCTCTTTCATAAATGACATTTCACTTCTTCCTGCATCTTCAAGTGAAAATTCTACATCATTAGTAAAAGTTCTTGCATAAGTAACAGCATCAACAGCTTTTTTAATAACTTGATCTGGAGTCATTTTTAATTTATATTCCATATGAATAGGACTAGTTGCTATAAATGTATGAATTCTATTATTTTTAGCTTTTTGTATTGCTTCTCCGGCAGCTTTTATGTCATTGTCTAATGCACGCGAAAGTGAACAAACAGTTGATCTATCTACAACTTCACAAATTCTTGCAATTGCATCAAAATCGCCAGGACTAGCTGCAGCAAATCCAGCTTCAATTATATCTACACCTAATTTTTGTAATTGTTGAGCTATAGTAATTTTTTCTTCAGTATTCATTGAAGCACCAGGGCTTTGTTCACCATCTCTTAATGTTGTATCAAATATTAATATTTTGTTTTCGTTTATCATGTAATTTTACCTTCTAAAAAGTCATTATGGAATTTTAAAAATTCAACTGGTTCTTAATTTTTATAAAATGTTATATTTTATACTTTAGAGTAAGTTACCCAGTAGAAGTAGGAGTACAGTAGTTCTTGTATTTTTTATGTAGTTTATAGTATTTTTCATGTTTCCTCCTAAGATATTAAATATTATAGCCAAAAATTATTTAATCTTTGGCTTTTTCATCATTATTTGATGATTCTTCTGTATTATCATTTTGTTTTACATCTTCTTGTTCTGTATTTTCAGTTTCCTCAACTGCTTCATGATGTAGATCTTCATCTTCAAATATAACACCACCATTTTGTTTAATTATTTCTTGAACTCGTTTACCACTAATCACTTCAATATCAAGAAGTTCTGCAGTCATCTCTTCCATAGCTTCACGATTATCTCTTAAAGTTTGCAATACTTCATTATATCTATCATTTAAAACTTTCTTAATATAATTATCAAGTGTAAATGCCATCTCATCACTATAATCTTTAGTTGATTGACCGCCACCTAAAAATTGGTTATTTTGTTTTGTAAGTACCATAAGTCCAGCAACACTATCATCACTCATACCATAAATTGTAGCCATAGATTTAATTATATCAGTTGCTCTTTCAAGGTCATTTCCAGCACCTGTACTAATCTCACCAATAAATACTTCTTCAGCTGCTCGTCCACCTAATAATGTATCAACTTCAGCCATAAGCTCATGTTTTTGCATTAAATATTTATTTTCTTGTGGTGTATTTAAAGTATATCCAAGAGCTGCTAAACCTCTAGGAACTATACTTACTTTATTAACTTTTTTAGCACCTTTTGTAATCTCTGCAATTAAAGCATGTCCAGATTCATGATAAGCAACAATTCTTCTTTCTTTTGGAGAAATTCTTCTACTTTTCTTTTCAAGTCCAGCAATTTGTCTCTCAACTGCTTCTTTAAAATCTTCTGCAGTTACTTCCTCTTTATTTGCACGACCTGCAAGAAGTGCAGCTTCATTTATAACATTTGCCAGATCAGCTCCTGCAAGTCCAGCAGTCATAACAGCAACTTCTCTTAAATCTACATCTTTTCCTAATTTTACATCTTTGATATGTACATTTAAGATCTCAATTCTTCCTTCAAGATCAGGTTTATCAACCAAAACTTGTCTATCAAATCTTCCTGGTCTTAAAAGTGCTGGATCAAGTACTTCTGGTCTATTAGTTGCAGCAAGTATAATAACTGGAGCTGCAGCACTACTAAATCCATCCATCTCTGCTAAAAGTTGGTTTAAAGTTTGCTCTCGTTCATCATTACCACCCATCATTCCACCACTTGCACGACTTTTACCAATTGCATCAATCTCATCAATAAATATAATTGCAGGGGCAACTTTTTTTGCTTGTTCAAATAAATCTCTAACTCTACTAGCTCCAACTCCAACAAACATCTCAATAAAAGATGATCCTGTTACACTTAAAAATTCAACATCTGCTTCACCTGCAACTGCTTTTGCTAAAAGTGTCTTACCAGTACCAGGAGGTCCAACTAAAAGTACACCTTTTGGAATTTGTGCTCCAAGTTTTACATATCTATCAGGATTTCTTAAAAATTCAACAATCTCTGAAACTTCTTCTTTAGCTTCTTTATTTCCTGCCATATCTTCAAATTTAACATTAGGTTTTTCACTATTTATCATCTTTTTAGCGCCACCCATGCCAAGGATTCCTCCTCCGCCACCCATTGACTTTTGCATTCTATTAGCTAAGAACATCCAAATTCCAAAGAATATAAACAATGGTAAAACCCAACCAAATAACATATCTGCTAAAAGATTTTCTTCATTTATCCCGCCATATTCAATATTTTGTTCTTCAAGCAATGGTATTAAAGTATTATCAGGAACTACTCTTCTTACATGATATGTAGCTTTTGTTCCATTTGCATTTTTTGATATAGCTTTTAAAGTTGTATCACCAATTCCAACATATTGGATTTTGCCATCTTTAATTAACTGCTTCAATTCTGAGTATGTTACACTTTTTTGCTTTTGACCATATGGTGTTACAGTTGTTTCACCACCATCTTGTGGAAACAATGATTTAAATACTAAAATTGTTACAATTGAAAACATTGCAAAAATTAGTATTGGATTTTTATTAAAAAAGTTATTGTTATTATTATCGTTTTTATTCTGGTTGTTATTCATTTATACCCTCTATTTGTTTTTTAGAATGATTGTTACCCATTCATTTTTATAAATTGTGTCAATTATATCTAAATTATTAAATTTCTTTAGAACTTTATCGTGATGTTTATCTAAAATACCTGATAAGATTAGTATTGCATCTTTTTTTAAGCTTTTCTTTAAATCACTTGCAATTAGAACTAATACATCTGCAACTATATTTGCCATTACAATATCATATTTATTTGATATTTGAGTAATACTTCCAACCCATGATTTATTTATATTTACATTATTAGTTTTAAAATTTTTAATGGTATCTTCTACAGCTAATTTATCTGTATCACATACATCACAAATAAGTCCAAGTTTTGCTCCTGCAATTGCTAGTATTCCACTACCACAACCTACATCAACCATAGTTAAATCTTTTTTAGAAAATTTACTTAATGCTTCAAGACAACTACTTGTAGTTTCATGATGACCCGAACCAAATGATAAAGCAGGATCAATTACAATATTTAAAAGATCTTCTTTAGGATCTACCCATGATGGTCTTACATAAAAATCTGCTACAGCAATTGGTTGTATTGCATTCTTATAGTTATTTATCCAATCTTCATTTTTAAGTTTTACTAATTTTGTTTCACACTGTATATTTACAGCATTGGCAAATTGTTTAATCCCATATTCTACAACATCTAAATTTTCTATACTTCTTGATATTATAGTGCCATCATTTTCTTCTATAGCCTCGTTTGTTAGGCTCATTATAAGTTGCAAAAATTGATCATATGATGATGCTGGAGTTACACTTAATTCATAATAATATTCTTCCATAAATTTCCTTTAAAAAAATTCTTTAATAATTTGTCTCATGATATCAGGATCAGTAATTTTATTTATGCTTTGTCTAAATTCATTTGCACCATCATAACCTTTTGAATATGTGTGTAGATGTTTTCTAAACATAACTACTCCATATTCATTATAAAAATCAAGCATCTGTTCATAGTGTTCAATAATAATCTCTTTTTTTAGATCATTTGATATCTCTTCATCCCTTAAACCATTTTTTATTTGATAAAAAATCCAAGGTTTCCCAATAGCACCACGCCCTATCATTACTCCATCAGTATTTGTTTGTTTTAAAACTTTTTGAGCTATCTCATAATTTTTAATATCTCCATTTGCAATTACAGGAATATTTACCTCTTGTTTTACTTGTGCAATTGCATCATAATCAACAGGTGCTTTATATGCACCTTTTTTTGTTCTACCATGTACAGATATCATATCTGCTCCACAATCTTCAATCACTCTAGCTATATCTTTTGGAATTTTTTCATCTATTCCAATTCTTATCTTTGCAGTTGTATATTTTTTATTTGAATATTTTTTAATTGTGCCTAATATCTCAGCAAGTCTAGGTAAATCGCCTAAAAGATTTGATCCACTACCATGATTAAATACTTTTGGAGCTGGACAACCACAGTTTAAATCAATACCAGCAATCCCATCAATATCATTTAATATCTCAACTGCTTTTCTCATAATATCTGGATTATTACCTGAAAGTTGTACAAAATATGGATCTTCATTTGAAGCTTTTTGAATCATCTTCATTGTTTTTTTAGAATTATAAGCTAATGCATTTGAACTTATCATCTCAGATATTGTTATATCAACTCCAAATTTTTTAACAACAGTACGAAATGGAAGATCAGTATAACCTGCAAGTGGAGCAAGTACAACTAAGGATTTTGAAAAGTCTATAGTTGTACTCATATATTTTTTTCTTTTTTAATTATTTGTAAGATATCATATCTAAAGTATAGTTTTTACCACTATCTTTTAGATCTAATAATGCTTTAAATGGTGTATATTCATTTTTAGATGAAGCAACTAAAATATCTCTAATCTCATCTATCATCTCAAATTGGAATAAAGTGTATAAATATGCATCCATAACTTCATCATTATTTTTAACTAACTCTTCAAAAATTTGAATTAATCTATCTGGAGACATTGAACTTTTATAAATATTTGAAAATTCTAAATATTTATCTTTATCAAAAGTAGATCTACTAATTAATTTTAATATTTCTGCATTTGTCAATGAAAAATCTTCTTGTTGTTGAGCATCTTTTTTAAATATTTTTAAAATTAAATCATCATTTAATTCAACATCATTCATATATTTTTTAATTGTAGTTATAGATTTTTCATCAATTAATTTTTCAAATGCTTGAGTTACAAGCTCTTTTGAATATTGGTTACTTTTTGCTAATACATCAAGATAAAATTCACCATTAGCTTTAATTCTATTACTTAGATTTTGTTGTTCAAGCTCTTCATCTGCTACAATTTTATACTCTTTTTCACTTACATAAATACCAGATTTTATTTTATTAATTTGTTTAACCGCATCTGTTAAAGCTTTATTCGAACTTTCAAATTCCTCTTTTGTAATACATAAATTAGCTTGAGATAAAACATCAGCAACCTCTTCAAATGATTTATTTTTAAATCCATACTTAGTATCTTTTGATTCTAATTTATCTTTTATAAATTTAAATAGATTTGATTCATCTTTACTTATTGATCTTTTATATAAGTAAGCTTTAAAACCATAATACATAAGATGCAATATAGTAAGTACCCACAACACTAATGCTGGTAATACTACCCAAACTGCTATTGGTAATAATACAACAAAACCTTGGTATTCAAAACGGTAATCACCCATACCTAAACCAAAATGAGTAAACCCAGCTACTGCTAATATAAAAATTAACGATCCAAAAATATATTTACCTAAACCCATCAATCATCCTTTATAAGCTATTATACTATTATTTAACTTTGCTCTGCTTCATATATCTCACGACAAGGTGTACAATATTTTGCAAATGGTTTTGCTCTTAATCTTCCCATTGATATTTTTTCATCACACATCTCACATGTACCATACGTTCCATCTTCAATAGCTTTTAAAGCAATATCTATCTCTTTAAGCTCATCAAGTTGTCTATTTGCAATAATTCCTTCTTTAAAACTATCACTACTTACTTCTGCAAAATCGTAATCATCATTACATTCTGTACTTTTAAGTTCATCGATACTATCTCGACTTCCTTCTACATTACTAATAATTACTTTTTTTCTTTCAAGTAATATATTTTTTAAATCTTCTGTTTGTTTTCTATTTGGCACTTCTTTTTCCTATCTTAAATATATATTTTAATAAAATTTTAGTATTTTATCTAAAAATTACTAAATTATTTATGATATGGATGATTATTGTTTATACACAGTGCTCTAAATATTTGCTCTGTCAACGTAAGTGTAGCTATTTTATGGGCATAAGTTAATTTACTTAAACTTATAATTAAATCACATTTTTTTAGAAATTTTTGTTCAAATCCATACGCACCACCTATAAAAAAATTAACTGTAGAGTGGTTTTCTATATATTTTGCAAACTCAAAACTATCTATTTGTTTACCTAAAACATCTAATGCTATATTAAATCCACTATTCATATAAGGTTCATATGCACTTGTATAAGATTGTTGTGCTTTTTTTTCATCAATTGTTTGTGCTTTTGCAATATTTTTATTAAATATCGCATGATTTTTAACTGTAGCATATTTTAAAGATGATTTTATGAGATCGTTTATAATTTTATCATACTCATCTTTTGATGGTTTTACTATTGAATAGATATTTATATTCATTTATACAAATCACTCCCAACTACGTTATAACTTATATTAGGTATATTATCAGTAATTTTAACTCCACCTATAGCACCAACAGGATGCTTAGAGTATGATGCAATTTCACTTATTTTAGATCCTAATATTTGCGTGATATCTTTTGTAGATGTATTTGCATATGCACCAAGACCTATATAATCAAGATCTAAATCATTTGCAATTTTAATCTCTTCAATGTTATGAGTTGAAAGTCCAAATATTTTATTAGGATATTGTTTTTTTAAATAATCTATAGTTTGTTTAAAATCTTTAAAATTAAATTTATCTTGTAAAGCCTTACAATCTTCTTGTCCTAAATGTAATCCATCAGCATAAGGTAATAGTTCCAAATGATCATTTATTATTATAGGAATACTACAGTTCTGTTTTAAAAATTCTATATTTTGCTTTTGAATATCCAAAGAGTTAAGCTTATCTCGATATTGAATATATACCGTTTCATACTTTGATATTATTTGAAGAAATTTATCTAAAGAAATATCTTTTTTTTGAAGTGTTTGATAATCACAAAGGGCATAAAGCCCTTTAAAATTTTGCATTATTATTTATGCTACTGTTTTTTCTTCATTTGAAGTAAATATTTTAAGAAGATCACCAAGAGTTTTTTTCATATCATTTCTATCTACAACCATATCAATAGATCCATGTTCTAGTAAAAATTCAGCTCGTTGAAAACCTTCAGGTAAATCAGCACCAATAGTTTGTTTAATTACTCTAGCACCTGCAAAACCAATTAAAGCTCCAGGTTCAGCGATTAAAATATCTCCTAAAAATGCAAATGAAGCAGATACTCCACCAAAAGTAGGATCAGTTAATAAAGAGATAAAAGGAAGACCCTCTTTATCGAGTTTTCTAAGTGCTGCACTTGTTTTTGCCATCTGCATCAAAGAATATGTTGATTCTTGCATTCTAGCTCCACCACTAGCACTTACAATAATAACTCCACATCTTTTCTCAATTGCTCTATTTACAGCTCTTACAATCTTTTCACCCTCAACTGAACCTAAACTTCCACCCATAAAAGCAAAGTCAAAAACTACAAGTTCTACTGGAGTTTTATTAATTGTACAAGAACCACTTACAATTGAAGATGTTCTTCCTGTTTTAGCATAAGCATCCTCTAATCTTTTCTTATATGTTTTTTTATCTGAAAAGTTTAGGGGATCAGTAGGAATAAGTTCTTTATCAAATTCAACAAAACTACCTTCATCAGCCATCATCTCAATTCGACGATTAGCTCCTATTCTCATATGAAAGTTACATTTAGGACAAACATGTTTTTGATTTTCAACCTCTTTAAAAAACATTAAAGAATCACACTCTGGACATTTTACCCAGTGGCTTGGTCCTTCATCTTTTTTAACATTGCTTTCTTTGTTACTATCACCTTTTAGTCTGTTGAATAGATTAATTAAACTCATAATATTCCTTTTATTTTAATGCTTCAAATACTTCTAGCATATCCAATTTTTCCCATGGATAATCTGATTGTCCTACTTGACCTCTTGCTGCTACATCTGCATACAAAAATGTATCCGCACTAGGTAAATCTAAATCAAATTTTCTCGTAATCCAATTTGGAGTTAATGGAAATGTTTCCATTACAAATGCTGATAATTTATCATCATCCATTCCATCAATACAAGTACCACAAGTATCTACGGATACTGAAGTTGGCTTAGCCACTCCAATTGCGTATGATATTTGAACAACTGCTTTTTTTGATAAACCAGCTGCAACTATATGCTTAGCTATATAACGTGCTGCATATAAACCACTTCTGTCAACTTTTGTATAATCTTTACTACTTTGTGCTCCACCACCAATAGGCGAATATCCACCAAATGAATCAACAATAAGTTTTCTTCCAGTTAATCCACTATCATGTAGTGAACTATGAGATACATACTTACCAGTTGGATTTATGTGTATTATACAATCTTTAGGATTAAATAAGTTTGATGGAAGATTAGTATCTATAATTAAATCATAAATTAACTCTCTTACTTGATCAATATTCATACTAGATACACAAGGAGCAGATACTACAATAGTATCTATTTTTTGAGGTTGACAAGTTTCAAAATTATCTTTATAACCATAATCCATAGTAACCTGAGTTTTAATATCAACTCCAAGTTTATTTGGATGTTCTAAAGCATAATGATACACTTTTTCCATTAACATTCTAGCATATGAAATTGCACTTGGCATATAATTTGCTGTTTCACAATCAGCATAACCAAACATAATCCCTTGATCTCCAGCGCCAGTCTCACCATCTTGCTGATCAACACCTTGATTAATATCTGGGCTTTGTCTATTTAATAATACTTGCACTTCAACATTTTGAGGTTTTAAACACTCCTCATCTGTAAAATATTCATTATTATGATAACCAATCTTTTCAAGTGCATCAATTGCTATTTTTTTATAATCATCAACACTTAAATTAGTTTTACTAGTAACTTCTCCACCAATAACTACATGTTTTCCTGCAACAAAAACTTCTGATGCAACTCGACTATTTTTATCACCAATAATTAGTTTATCAACTATGCTATCAGATATGATATCTGCACATTTATCTGGATGTCCAGGGCTTACTACTTCGCTTGTAAATAGGTATTTTTGTTTGTTTTCCATTTTGTTTTCCATTCTTTTGTTTTCCAACTAAGAGTTTTACTCTTCGTATCGTTTTCCATTCTTTTGTTGTCCATTTTGTTTTCCATCAATTAAGATTGAAAGTAAAATTTTGAATAAAGTATGTATCTTACACTTTCGTATAAAAGTAGCAAATACTAACTAATCTAAACTGTAAAATAGCTTATTAATTGTATAATGAACGTAAATTTTATATCTAATAAGGATTAATGAAGTGACTAGATTATTTCTTGTATTTTTTTTATTTTCTACAATTTTATTTTCAAAAACTATTACAGTTGCAGTTGCAGCGAATGTATCATATGCTATAGCAAAGATTATAAAAGAATTTAATAAGCAATATCCAAATATAAAAGTAAGAGTTATACTTGGTGGAAGTGGTAAATTAACTGCACAAATCAAACACAATGCCCCTTATGATATATTTATGTCTGCAAATATGAAATATCCACAAGCTTTATATAAAGATAGTATTGCTTTAACTAAACCAGTTATTTATGCCCAAGGTTCATTAGCTTATTTTAGTAACAAACCTAGAGATTTTTCTTTAAAAATGAAACTTTTAGAAGAAAAAAATATCAAAAGAATTGCAATAGCAAATCCAAAAACTGCACCTTATGGTAAAGCTACTGTAGAAGCTTTAAAAAATGCACATATATACAATGATATTAAAAATAAATTTATATATGGTGAATCTATTTCTCAGACAGTTATGTATGCAAAAACTGCTGCTGATATTGGCTTTATTGCAAAATCAGCCCTATATAGTCCTAAAATGTCAATGTACAAAGAAAATATAAATTATATAGATGTAGATACAAAGCTATATACACCTATAAATCAAGGTATTGTTATATTAAAAAATAGTAACAATAGTGATGAAGTAAAAGCCTTTTACAATTTTATATTAAATAATAAAACAAAAAATATATTAAAAGATTTTGGATACTTAATACCGTGAGTAGTCTAATAACAACTGTAAATGATATACAAAATAATCAAAACTTACATATAGTAAAATTTAATTTTAATGACTTGGTTATTACTATGATGAGTTTGGAATTAACTAAAAATATAAAAATTAATTCTAAAGTAAAACTATTAATAAAACCAACAAATATATCAATAGCTAAACAATTTGACAAAAATATAAGTATAGATAATCAACTAGAATGTAAAATAATATCTATTGAAAATGGAGAATTATTATCTAATATTAAAGTAGACATTTTTGATACTACTATAGAATCTATAATTACACTTGAGTCAGCACAAAAGTTAAATCTAAAAATTGGTGATGAAGTTGTGATTTTATTTAATGCAAGCGATATTTCAATATTGGAAATTTTAAATGATTGATATTTTATCTAATATAGATTTTGCTCCATTTATTTTATCTTTTAAATTAGCTGCTCTTACAAGTTTTATTCTATTTTTAATTAGTTTGCCACTTGCTTGGTATCTATCACAAACCTCATCAAAAATAAAACCTTTTCTAGAAGCAATCACAGCTTTACCTATAGTTTTACCACCTTCAGTTTTAGGATTTTACATACTCGTAGTATTAGGTTCAAATTCACCAATTGGTGGTTTTTTTGAACAACTATTTGATATTAAATTAGTATTTAGTTTTACTGGACTTGTGGTTGCTAGTTGCTTTTACTCTTTGCCATTTATGGTACAACCACTTCAAAGTGGATTTGAATCTATAAATAAAAATATGCTTGAAGCATCATATATAGCAGGAAAAAGTAAATTTGAAACTATTTTAAAAGTTGCTCTACCAAATATAAAACCATCACTTTTAACTGCAATAGTTGTAACATTTGCACATACTATTGGGGAATTTGGTGTGGTATTAATGGTAGGGGGAAGCATACCTGATGAAACAAAAGTTGCTTCTGTTGCTATTTATGAAATGGTAGAGATTATGGATTATTCTATGGCACATATATATAGTGGTATTATGGTTGCTATTAGCTTTTTTGTACTTTTAGCTGTATATATATTTAATGCAAAACAAAATAAAAAGTTCGGGAAATTTATCTAATGATACAAATAGATATTAATAAAAATTTACATGGTGTAGATAAAAATATGAATTTAGATATAAATCTAACTATTAATCAAGGTGATTTTATAGCTTTAAGTGGTGTAAGCGGAAGTGGTAAAACTACACTTTTAAGAATTTTAGCTGGACTTGAAGATGCGAAAGGAACAATAAAAGTACACAACAATATATGGTTAGATTCAAATAAAAAACTTCCTGTACAAAAAAGAGAGATCGGTTTTGTCTTTCAAGATTACGCTTTATTTGAAAATATGAGTGTAGAGCAAAATCTTTTATTTGTTAATAAAAATCAAAAATTAGCAGATGAACTTTTAGAATTAACTCAACTCACCCAATTGAAAAATAGACTTCCAAACAGACTAAGTGGAGGTCAAAAACAAAGAGTAAGCTTATGTAGAGCTATGATGAGTCAACCAAAATTACTTTTATTGGATGAGCCACTTTCAGCACTTGATTTATCTATGAGAAATAAATTACAAAAAGAGATTTTAGCACTTCATAAAAAATTTGATATTACTACTATTATGGTAAGTCATGATCCAAGTGAAATATATAAATTAGCATCAAGAGTGATAGTTTTACAAAATGGAAAAATTACAGATGATGGTTTACCAAAAGATATTTTACTAAAAACAAATGGTAGTGCAAAATTTTCATTTGAGGGTGAGTTACTAGATATTAAAAAAGTAGATGTAATATATATTGCAATAATCTCCATTGCACAACAAATAGTTGAAGTTGTAATAAGCCAAGATGAAGTACAAAATCTTCAAATAGGACAAAATGTAAGAGTGGGAACAAAAGCTTTTACTCCAACCCTTACTATATAATACTTACTCTACTGTTACAGATTTTGCAAGATTTCTTGGCATATCTACATCATTACCAAGTCGTACACTTATCTCCATAGATAAAAGTTGAAGTACTACTAACATCTCAAAAAACTCCAACATATAATGATCTGTTTTACTTGTTTTTATAAAATCATCAGCTAATTCAAACTCAAGTGGAGAAATAGCACAAATAGTACTATCTCTAGCACTTAACTCCTCTACATTTGATTTTATTTTATCATAATGTAAATGTTGAGGCATAAGTGCTATTGTAAATAGTTCTGGATCAGCCAATGCTATTGGTCCATGCTTCATCTCTCCTGCAGGATAGCCTTCTGCATGTAAATAACTAATCTCTTTTAGTTTTAAAGCACCTTCAAGAGCAAGAGGAAAAAAGACATCCCTACCAATAAAGAAAAATCCATGTCCATGAAGATATCTTTTGCTTAATCGTCTACATTTTTCATGTACTATATCGTATACTTTTAAAGATCTTGGTACCTCTCTTAGAGCATCTATTTCATTTGATATTGCATCATCACAAATAGTTTGTTTATGTTTAGCAAAATATAGTGCCATCATCCACAATACCACTGTTTGAGTAGAAAAAGCTTTTGTACTTGCTACCCCTTTTTCAATACCAGCTCTTGTAAGTACCGTATGATCAGCTACTCTTGTCATAGAAGAGTTATCAACATTACAAATTACTATTGATTTTAGTCCAGCATTTTTAGCCATTTTTAAAGCTTCTAAAGTATCAGCTGTTTCACCACTTTGAGATATTACCAAAAACAATGTATTTTTACTAAGAAGTGGTTCTTTATATCTAAACTCACTTGCTATTTCTACACTACATCTAACTTTTGCCAATCTTTCAAATAAGTATGATGCTGTTAGTCCTGCATGATATGATGTACCACAAGCACAAATTTTAATTTCATCAATACCTTCAATTATACTGCTGTCAAATTCATCAAAATCTATACTGCTATCACCTAATCTTCCCAACATAGCATCTGTTACAACATCATCTTGTTCGTATATCTCTTTTTCCATAAAAAATCTATATCCATCTTTTTGAGCTAATTGTTTTGATGATGGAAGATTTACCCAAGATACATCTTGACTAAACTCTATACTTGAAGCTGTAAGTTTTCCATATACACCATCTTCAAGATATACAACCTCTTTTGCTAAGCCTATAAGTGGAGCATCACTACTTGCAATTAAAAATTCATTTTCATTATCACCTTTTGCTATAGCCATTGGTGAACCATGCTTCATAAAAAATATTGTATCTTTTTGAGCTTTTGTTATAAGTAGAATCGAATATGCACCATCTAGTCTTTTTACAGTTGTTTCAAACGCTTTTGTTGCATCATTAAGATCATTAAAATAGTGTTCAAAAAGATGAACTATCACCTCTGTATCTGTTTGAGAAACAAACTTATGTCCTAAATTAATAAGCTCATCTTTTAGCTCTTTGTAGTTTTCTATAATACCATTATGTACCACATAAGAGTACTCTCCAAGATGGGGATGAGCATTTAACTCTGTTGGTTTTCCATGTGTTGCCCATCTTGTATGACCAATACCCAATTCATAGCTATTATCTATATTTGAGCCAACTTTATCATTTAAATTTGCAATCTTCCCTACAGCTTTAAATACATCGATATTATTCTCATTTAGCATAGCTATACCTGCACTATCGTAACCTCTGTACTCTAACTCTTTTAATCCATTTAATAAAATCTCTGCAGTATTTTGTTTACCAATATATCCAACTATTCCACACATATGTTTATAACCCTTTTATAATATTAATTAAATAAATTATATCTAATAATTGTTTGATAAACACTTTTGTTATATAATGCTTTATGAATTGGAATCAAATAATCAAACAAGAGAAACAAAAAGAATATTATAATAGTTTAAAAACTTTTTTAGATAAAGAGTATAAAACAAAAAAAATATATCCAAGTGAAGATAAGATATTTAAAGCATTTGAGTTATGTCCTTATGAGAATTTAAAAGTAGTTATATTAGGGCAAGATCCATATCATCAACCACATCAAGCACAAGGTTTGGCATTTTCAACTCCAGCATCAATCAAAAATCCACCATCAATGGTAAATATTATAAAAGAGATTATAGACGATATTGGTAACTGTAATTGTTTAGATGGAGATTTAACACCTTGGGCAAAACAAGGAGTATTACTAATTAATGCAATTTTAACAGTAGAAGATTCCAAACCAAAATCACATCATAAAGTTGGTTGGGAGATATTTACAGACAATATTATAAAATATATATCACAAAATAAAGAAAATATAGTATTTATATTGTGGGGAAATCCAGCTATTGCAAAATCAAAACTTATTGACTCATCAAAACACCATATAATAACTTCACCACATCCTAGTCCATTATCAAGCTATAGAGGTTTTTTTGGTTCAAAACCATTTTCCAAAACAAATCAAATTCTAAAAGATCATAAACTAAAGCCAATTAACTGGTAGATTAAAGATCTTTTAGCTGATCTTCATATTGCTCAATAATCTCATCATATGAGTTTTGAGCAATTTCTAATTGTTCAAACATAGTTTCTATTTTTTCTTCACTTTGTCTTATTATACTAGATAATTCAATCACTTTTGAATTATCTAAAGCGTTTGAAGCAGTTATTAATTCCTCTTGTAAAGGTTCTAGTTCATCTTCTAATTTCATAATCTCATTTTCAAGTTTCTCTACCTCTTTTTTAAAAGGACTTGCTTTTTTGTTTCTTTCAGTAATAAGCTTTGCTCTTAGTTTTTTATTCTCTTTTTTATTTACTTTTACTGTTGATATATCTTTTTTTTCTAGCTCTTCATCTTCCCAACCAATTTTAGTTAAAAACTCATCATAACCATTATCAAAATATCTTGCACCATTTTTTTCAAAGATTATTAGATTATTGGCAGTTTGTCTTAAAAGTTCTTCACTGTGAGTTACAATCACAACTGCACCATCAAAGTTTTTAATTGCACTTGTCAAAGCATCAATACTATACATATCAAGATGGTTTGTAGGTTCATCAAGAAATAAAATATTTACCTCTTTTGCTATTATTTTACCTAGCATAACTCTACTTTTTTCACCACCACTTAATAAAGATATTTTCTTTTTAGCATTATCTCCACTAAACATCATAGCTCCACATATAGTTCTTACACTTGATTGGGGCATCTTTACATTTACACTATGTATCTCATCCATAACTGTAGAGTTTAAATTTAGATGATTTATATTTGTTTGTCCAAAATGTCCAAAAGCACTACTTATATGATAATCAATTGTTCCCTTAAGTGGCTTTAATTCTTTTGCTATATTATTTAAAAGTGTTGATTTACCTTTTCCATTTTTACCAATTATTCCTAATACTTCACCTTTTTTTAAACTAAAACTAATATTTTCAAACAATAAATTATCACTTGTATAACCAAAAGATAAATCTTTTACTTCAAGTAAAACTTTTGCAGGAGTTGGCTTGTATGTAAAATTAAAACTAAGATTTGTTTCACTTTGAAGATTATCCATCTCATCTAATTTCTCAAGTTGTTTTACTTTTGATTGAGCTTGAGATGCTGTTGATGCTCTTGCTTTATTTTTGGCTATAAACTCTTCTAACTCTTTTCTTTTTTTATCTATATTTTGTTTTTGTTTCTCATACAGTTCATTATTGGCTTGAATTTGTGCATAAAATTTATGTGTATCACCTTTTATGATATATAACTCTTTTGCATTTAAACCCATAGTATGAGTTGTAACACTATCCATAAAATCTCTATCATGAGTGATTATTATAACCTCACCATCAAATCTTTTTAAAAAATCTTTTAACCATCGTAAAGATAAAATATCCAAATAGTTTGTAGGTTCATCAAGTAAGAGCATATTTGGAGCAGTTATAAGTAATTTTGCAAGATTAAGTCGTATTTGATAACCACCTGAAAAACTACTAGGCTTTTTTGATAAATCATCTTGTGTAAATCCAAGACCAAATAAAATCTTTTCAACTTTATAGATTGAAAATTTATCATCATCACTAAGACTTAGAGCAACCTCATCAAGTATGGTATCTTTACTAAACTCAAGATGTTGCTTTAATGCACCTATTTTATAATTTTTAGGAATTGAAATATCTCCATCATCATAATGTTCTTCACCTAGAATTATCTTAAATAGAGTTGATTTTCCACTTCCGTTTCTTCCAACAAGACCAATCTTGTCACCTTTATTTACTTGTAAATTTACATTTGCAAAAAGATCTTGTTCACCATATGATTTTGATATATTTGATAGTTTTATCATTACTCTTCTTTATAATAAAAAAACCCACAAGAATACTTGCGGGTTTTTAATAATTTTATTGTTCTATTCTAATGTAAAAAGTGTCTTTTACCTGTAAAGTATAAAGCCATACCAAATTCATTGGCTGCTTCGATGATCTCATCATCTCTGATGCTTCCACCTGGTTCTATTACACATTTTACTCCAGCTTCTTGAGCTGAATCAATAGAATCTCTAAATGGGAAAAATGCTTCAGATGCTAAGGCTGATCCAGATACATCAATACCTAAATCTTCTGCTTTTCTTAATGCTGCTTTTGCCGCATCAACCCTACTTGTCATACCCATACCAACAGCTACCATAGCAGAGTTTTTCACATACACTACACAGTTTGATTTTGTTAAAGATGCAACTTTATATGCTATTTCCATATCTTTTTTCTCTTGTGCCGTTGCTTCTCTTGTAGACTTAAGTTCAGCATTTGCAACTTCATCATCTTGTACTTTATCACTATCTTGGTAAACAAACCCACCATCAACAATTTTAAAATTAAAATCATCATTTGCAAGTTCAAGTTTTTTTGTACCTTGTTTAAATAATTTGATTCTTTTTTTCTTATTTAATTCAACTTCAGCTTCAGGTGTAAAATCTGCTGCAAATACTACTTCTAAAAATATCTCATTCATTTTTATTGCCAGATCTAAATCAATCACACCATTTACTGCTACAACCCCACCAAATGCACTAATTGGATCACATCTTAAAGCTTCAGTATAAGATTCTAATAAAGTATCTTTAATAGCAAATCCACATGGATTTCCATGTTTTACTATACAAACTGCATTGTCATCTCCAAATGCAGATGCAATTTTAGCTGCTCCACTAATATCACCCATATTATTAAAAGATGCTTCACCTTTTAAAGTTATAAATTTATTTGACAAGTGATTATCGAACTCATACAATGCACCTTTTTGATGTGGATTTTCACCATATCTTGTATCAAATACTTTAGTTCCAACTATAAATTGCTTATGACCAAATCCATTATTAAATCTTTTGTTCATATAGTTTGCTATCATAGAATCATATGCTGCTGTATGCTCATAAGCTTTTA
>CAZAOJ010000001.1:36819-83393 GCA_964486745.1 uncultured Arcobacteraceae bacterium | reverse complement strand
GGTGTACAGCTGATGTTGGTTGGATTACAGGACATACATATATAGTATATGGACCACTTGCAGCTGGGGCAACTACAGTGATGTTTGAAGGTGTTCCTACATTTCCTGATGCTGGAAGATGTTGGAAAATGGTTGAAGAGTATAAAATAAACCAATTTTATACTGCACCAACAGCTATTAGACTTTTACATAAAATGGGTGCTGATGAACCAAGTAAGTATGATTTATCTTCTTTAAGAATACTTGGAACAGTTGGTGAGCCAATAGATCCACCTGCATGGAAGTGGTATTATGAAGAGGTTGGAAATAGTAATTGTAGTATTGTTGATACATATTGGCAAACAGAAACTGGAGGACATATTATATCTCCATTACCTGCAGCTACTCCAATTAAACCAGCTTGTGCTACTTTTCCATTACCTGGAATTATGGCAGAAATTATTGAAGAAGATGGAACACCTACAGCTATTGGTGAAAAAGGTTTCATGTGTGTAACCAAACCATGGCCAGCAATGATTAGAACAATTTGGAATGATCCTGATAGATTTGAAAAATCATATTTTGGTGATTGTAAAAAAGATGGTAAACCTGTATATTTTACAGGTGATGGTGCTATGATGAGTGAAGATGGATATATAACTATTACAGGAAGAACTGATGATGTTATAAATGTATCAGGTCATAGAATGGGAACTGCTGAAGTTGAAGCTGCAATTAAAAAACATGATAATGTAGCAGCAGTTGCAGTTGTAGGTAAACCACATGAGATAAAAGGTGAAGGTATCTTTGCATACATTGTTTTAAAATCAGATGATGGCGTTGCAGATGAACTTGAAATAATGAAAGAGATTAATAGTATTATTAAACTTGAAATTGGAGCAATAGCACTTTGTGATGATATGGCATTTGTACCAGATTTACCAAAAACAAGATCAGGTAAAATTATGAGAAGAATTTTAAGATCTATTGTAAAAGGTGAAAAAATCACTCAAGATACTTCAACATTAGAAGATCCAAGTATTGTTGAAAAAATTGAAACTATAGTAAATAACTAATAATCTTTAAAATATACACATACTTATATAGATAGTTTAAATACTATTTATATAAGTAAATTCATAAAATCCAGCATTTAATTCTTTGAAAATGTTAAATATTTATATAAATTTCTCAAAAAATTCTTTTTTAATATTAATATGTTCCTTGTTATAAGGAAATAAAAATATACTATAACTATTATAAAGCCCATAACTCTTGACATCTTAAAACTTTTTTGGTACAATACGCGTCCATAAAAATGGTAAGGGTGCAATTTATGTATACCTTATGAGTTCTTTAAAGGAAAAAAATGGAAAAAATTAGATTAAAGTTAAAAGCTTACGATCATAGAGTTTTAGATCGTGCTGTTGCTTCTATTGTAGAGGCTGTTAAACGAACAGGTGCAGAACTTAGAGGGCCAATTCCGTTGCCAACTAAGATGAGAAAGTATACTGTTTTAAAATCACCACATGTAAACAAAGATTCTCGAGAACAATTCGAAATCAGAGTTCACAATAGATTGATTGATATTGTTGCTGCAACGCCAGATACAGTAGATTCACTGATGAAACTTGACCTTGCTCCTGAAGTAGATGTTGAAGTTAGATCAATGGGTCAAGAATAAAAGAAAGGGTAATATAGATGGAATTCATAGTTGAAAAAATCGGTATGAGTAGAACTGTTTCAGTTCCTGCGGTGCCTGTTACACTTTTAAAAGTTCTTGATACTAAGGTATGTGAAGTAGACGAAAATGGTGTAGCAATTGTTGCTTATAGTTCTGGAAAGAAATTCAATAAAACAATTGAAGGTCAACAAAAGAAATACAATTTAAGTAAAGAGTTTAATAGAATAGCAACATTAGATGTAGCTAATACTGAAGCTGGTGACTTAGATGTATCAGGATTAAGTGAAGCAAGTTTATTAAAAACATCATTTAACACTAAAGGTAGAGGTTTTGCTGGTGTTGTTAAAAGATGGAATTTTGCAGGTGGTAGAGCATCACACGGACATAGAATGGGTCGAAGAACTGGTTCTATTGGTAATGCAGAATGGCCTGGACGAGTTCAACCAGGTAAGAAAATGCCAGGTCACTATGGTAATGCTTTAAATACAGTTAAAAATGATGTTGTGTCATTTGACGCTGAGACAGGTATCTTAGTAGTAAAAGGTGCAGTTTCTGGAGCTAATGGTGCTTTAGGTAGAGTAAGGATAGTTAAATGAGTATGAATGAAGTAAAGGTAGATCAATTACCAGAATCATTTCAAGATATTAGTAGTCACAATCTTTATTTGTATGTAAAATCTTACATGGCAAGTCAAAGAGCTAATACTGCTAGAGTTAAGAATAGATCAGCAGTGAGTGGTGGTGGTAAAAAACCTAAAGCTCAAAAAGGTAGTGGTGCTGCTAGATGGGGAACAATTAGATCTCCATTGTTTGTTGGTGGTGGACAAGTTTTTGGACCATCTAAAAGAAACTATAACCAAAAAATTAATAAGAAACAAAAAGTTTTAGCACTAAGATATGCAATTAATGCACAAGCTGCTAACAACACATTGTTTGTTACTGATAGAGTTTTAGTTGAATCTGGTAAAACTAAAGATGCTGTATCTTTGATTAATAAATTAAATCAAAGAGATACTTTAGTTATTGTTGATACAATTGACGAGAAAACATATTTAGCATTTAGAAACGTTAAAAATTGTTACATGATTGAAAAGCAAGAAGTAAACGCTTATGTTGTTTCTGCATATAGATCTGTATTAATTGAGCAATCAGTTCTAGATAGCTTAACAAAAGAAGGTTAATCATGGCAGATATTACTGATATTAAAGCAATTTTATATACTGAAAAAACTATTGCATTACAAGAAAATGGTGTAATCGTTGTACAAACAAGTCCAAGAATGACTAAAAACGGTTTAAAAGAGGTTTTTAAAGAGTACTTTGGTGTTACACCATCAAAAATTAATTCTTTAAGACAAAGTGGTAAAGTTAAAAGATTTAAAGGGAAAGTTGGATCACGTCCAGATTTCAAGAAATTCTATGTAACTCTTCCAGAGGGCGCTGAAATAGCGAACCTTTCAGCTTAAGGAGATAGACGATGGCAATTAAAAAATTTAGACCTTTAACTCCTGCAAGAAGATTTATGACTGTAATGGATTCTGGTGATATTACTTCTAAACCAACAGTTAGATCTTTACTTACAAGAATTAAAGCAACTGCAGGTAGAAATAATAACGGTAGAATTACTTCTAGACATAAGCAAGCTGGTGCAAAAAAACTTTATAGAATCATTGATTTTAAAAGAGATAAATTTGGTGTACCTGGTGTTGTTTCTACTATTGAGTACGATCCGTACAGAAACTGTAGAATTTGTTTAGTTACTTATGCTGATGGTGATAAAAGATATATCCTACAACCAAGTGGATTAAAAGTTGGAGATAAAGTAGAAGCTGCTGAATCTGGACTTGATATTCTTCCTGGTAATGCTATGAGATTAAAAAATATCCCTGTTGGTACAATGGTACATAATATTGAGATGAAGCCTGGAAAAGGTGGACAAATCGCTAGATCTGCTGGTGGATATGCTCAAGTTATGGGTAGAGAAGATAAATATGTAATTATGAGACTTCCAAGTGGTGAGATGAGAAAAATACTTGGTGTTTGTATCGCTACTATTGGTATAGTTGGTAATGAAGATTTCTCTAACATGGTTGTTGGTAAAGCAGGTCGTCAAAGACATCTTGGTATTAGACCTCAAACAAGAGGGTCAGCAATGAACCCAATTGATCACCCGCATGGTGGTGGTGAAGGTAAGACTAACTCAGGAAGACATCCAGTTTCTCCATGGGGTATGCCAACTAAAGGTTATAAAACTAGAAAGAAAAAAGCTAGTGATAAACTAATCATTTCAAGAAAAAAGAAGTAAGGGTTAAGCATGGCTAGAAGTGTAAAAAAAGGTCCATTTGTTGATGGACATTTAATGAAAAAAGTTACAAAAGCACAAGAAAGTGGTGATAAAAAACCAATTAAAACTTGGTCAAGAAGATCTATGGTTCTTCCAGAAATGATTGGTTTAACTTTTAATGTGCATAATGGTAGAAATTTTGTACCAGTTATGATTACTGAAAATCATATTGGTTATAAATTAGGTGAATTTGCACCAACTAGAACTTTTAAGGGACATAAAGGTTCTGTACAAAGAAAGGTTGGGTAATGGGTAAAGCTACATTAAAATTTATTAGACTTGCTCCATTGAAAGCAAGATTGGTTGCTAGAGAAGTACAAGGTATGAATGCTGAATTAGCTATCGCATCTTTACAATTTACACCAAATAAAGCAGCTGGTATTATTTCAAAAGTAATTGCATCTGCTTGTGCTAATTCAGGTTTAGAGCCAGATGAAGCAATAATTACAAGTTGTAGAGTTGATAGAGGTCCTGTTCTTAAGAGATTTACTCCAAGAGCAAGAGGTAGTGCTTCACCAAAGCATAGACCAATGGCACACATCTATGTTGAAGTAGCAGCAATTGAAGGAGACAAGTAATGGGTCAAAAAGTAAATCCTATTGGTCTTAGATTAGGGATCAACAGAAACTGGGAATCTAGATGGTTTCCTCATTTTGATAAAATGCCAGCAAACGTTGCTGAAGATGACAAAATTAGAAAGTTCATCAAAAAAGAACTTTACTATGCAGGTATTGCACAAACTATTGTGGAAAGAACAGCTAAAAAAGTAAGAATTACTATTGTTGCAGCGCGACCTGGTATTATTATTGGTAAAAAAGGTGCAGACGTTGAAAAACTAAAAACATCTTTAGCTAAACTAGTTGGTAAAGAGATTGCTGTTAATATTAAAGAGGAAAGAAAACCTCAAGTTAATGCTCAATTAGCAGCTGAAAATGTTGCTCAACAATTAGAAAGAAGAGTTGCATTTAGAAGAGCTATGAAAAGAGTTATGCAAAATGCAATCAAAGGTGGAGCAAAAGGTATTAAAGTATCTGTTTCAGGAAGACTTGGTGGAGCTGAAATGGCTAGAACTGAGTGGTATTTAGAAGGTAGAGTTCCTTTACATACTTTAAGAGCTAGAATCGATTATGGTTTTGCTGAAGGTCATACAACTTATGGTTGTATTGGTATTAAAGTTTGGATCTTCAAAGGTGAGGTACTTGCAAAAGGTATTCAGCCAGATGTTGAAGAATCTTCTAAACCAAAAAGAAGACCACAAAAAAGAAGAGGTAACTAATTATGTTGATGCCTAAAAGAACTAAATTTAGAAAAATGATGAAGGGACGAAATCGTGGTAAAGCTATGAGAGGTAACTCTTTAGCATACGGTGATATCGGACTAAAAGCTGTTGAGCATGGAAGAATAGATTCAAGACAAATTGAAGCTGCCAGAATTGCTATGACTAGAAAAGTTAAAAGACAAGCTAAAATTTGGATCTCTGTTTTCCCAGATAAACCTTTAACTGCTAAACCATTAGAAACAAGAATGGGTAAAGGTAAAGGTGGAGTTGACAAGTGGGTTATGAATATTAAGCCAGGTAGAGTTTGTTTTGAGATGGCTGGTGTTGATCATGATCTTGCAAGAGAAGCATTAACTTTAGCTAAGCATAAATTACCATTTAAAACAAAAATTGTAACAAAAGATAGTGAAAATGAATTATACTGATATTAAAGATAAAAGCTTATCAGAGCTTAACGAACTGTTAAAAGAGAAAAAGGTGTTGTTGTTTGAACTTAATGTAAAATTAAAGACTATGCAACAAACAAATACAAGTGAATTAAGAGCAGTTAAAAAAGACATCGCTCGAATTCAAACTGCAATTACTGCAGTTAAAGCATAAGGATCGTAGATTATGAGTGGACATAAAAGAGAGATTCAAGGTGTAGTTGTAAAAGTTGCTGGACAAAAAACAGCATCTATTCTTGTTACTAGACAAGTATTACACCCACGATACCACAAAACTGTAAAGAGATTTAAGAAATATTTAATTCATGATGAAAAATCAGAGTTAAGAGTTGGAGATACTGTTACTGCTATTGAGTGTAGACCTTTATCAAAAACTAAATCTTATAGATTAAATTCTATTTTATCTAGAGGAGTTGAATAATGATTCAAAGTTTTACTAGATTAAAAGTAGCAGATAATACTGGTGCAAAAGAGATTATGTGTATCAAGGTTCTTGGTGGATCTAAAAGAAGATATGCTTCTGTTGGTGATGTAATTGTAGCTTCAGTTAAAAAAGCTATCCCAACTGCAAAAGTTAAAAAAGGTCAAGTTGTAAAAGCTGTTGTTGTTAGAACTCATAAAGAGATTCAAAGAGAAAATGGATCTTTAATTAGATTTGATGACAATGCTGGTGTTATACTTGATGCTAAAAAAGAGCCAATTGGAACAAGAATATTTGGACCAGTTGCAAGAGAAGTTAGATATGCAGGATTCATGAAAATTGTTTCACTTGCACCGGAGGTATTATAATGGCTGTTAAATGTAAAATCAAAAAAGGTGATACTGTAAAAATTATCGCTGGTGATGATAAAGGAAAAACTGGTGAAGTATTAGCAGTTAATCCTAAAGCTGGTAAAGTAATTGTAAAAGATTGTAAAGTAGCTAAAAAAACTGTTAAACCAGATCAAGAAAAAAACCCAGAGGGTGGATTTATAAATAAAGAGATGCCAATAGATATCTCTAACGTTGCAAAAGTAGAGGAGGCATAAGATGGCTGCTAGATTATTAGAAAGATATAATAGCGAAATTAAGCCTGCTTTAGAAGCAGAGTTTCCACAAAATAAAATGTTAACTGCAAAACTTGAAAAAGTTGTAATTAGTGTTGGAGCTGGTGAAGCTATGAAAGATACTAAATTAATGCAAAACATTACTGATACAATCTCATTAATTGCTGGGCAAAAAGCTCTTCAAGTAATTGCTAAAAAATCAGTTGCTGGTTTTAAAGTAAGAGAAGGTTCACCAGTTGGTGTTAAAGTTACTTTAAGAGGTGAACAAATGTACACTTTCTTAGATAAACTTTGTTCAATTGCACTTCCAAGAGTAAAAGACTTTAGAGGTGTTAAAAGAAATGGTTTTGATGGTCGAGGTAATTACAGCTTCGGTTTAGATGAACAATTAATGTTCCCAGAAGTTGAATATGATAATATCATTAAAACTCATGGTATGAACATCACTATTGTTACAAGTACAGAAAGTGACACTGAAGCTCTAAGATTATTAGAACTTGTTGGTGTACCATTTGCAAAAGGAAGAGCGTAATGGCAAAGAAATCTATGATTGCTAAAGCAAAAAGAACTCCAAAATTTTCAAGCAGAGCTTACACTAGATGTAGCGTTTGTGGTAGACCACATTCTGTTTATAGAGATTTTGGACTTTGTAGAATATGTTTAAGAAAAATGGCTAACGAGGGATTACTTCCTGGTGTTAGAAAATCAAGTTGGTAGGAGAATAAGCCCATGATGAATGATTTAATCGCAGACGCTTTGACTAGAATTAGAAATGCAGCAATGAGAAAACTCGATGTTGCAACTTTACTTCATTCAAACACTGTAGAGGGAGTTGTAAAAGTTTTACAACAAAAAGAGTATATTGAAAGTTATAAAGTTGTTGATGGTGAGAATAATAAAAAAACTATCTCTGTTGTATTAAAATATGACGACAACGAGAATTCTGCAATCAATGAGATTACAAGAGTTTCTAAACCAGGAAGAAGAGTTTATAAAAACGCTTCAGAACTAAAAAGTTTCAAAAACGGATATGGTACGATTATTGTAACTACTAACAAAGGTGTAATTGCTAACGATGAAGCATTTGCAGCTAAAGTTGGTGGTGAAGTACTATGTACAGTTTGGTAAGGAGAGGTTAATATGTCAAGAATTGGTAAAAAACCTATTGCTATTCCAAGCGGTGTTGAAGTAAGTGTAGATGGATCTGTTGTTACTATTAAAAAAGGTAACAAGTCTGCTACAGTAGATACTCATAATAGAGTAAATGTTGAAATAACTGATGGTAATGTTGTTATGACTAGAATTGGTGATTCTAAAGAATCATCAGCATTCTGGGGAACATATAGAGCTTTAACTTCTAATGCTATTGAAGGTCTTGATAAAGGTTTTTCTAAATCTTTAGAGATCAACGGTGTTGGTTATAGAGCAGCTGTTAAAGGGAAAGTTTTAGAATTACAATTAGGATATTCACATCCAATTAATTATGAAATTCCTGAAGGATTAGAGATTAGTGTTGAGAAAAATATTATCAACATTAAAGGTGCAGACAAACAACAAGTTGGTCAAAGCGCAGCAATTATTAGAGGCTATAGAAAACCAGAACCATACAAAGGTAAAGGTGTTAAATATACTGACGAGCACATCGTTAGAAAAGCCGGAAAAACAGCTAAGTAAGGTTAAGCAATGAGTAGAGCAAAAGATTTAGCAAAAAAGAATTCTCTTAGAATTAAGAGAAAAAGAAGAGTTAGAGGTACTATTAATGGTACTGCACAATTACCAAGAGTAAGTGTATTTAAATCAAATAAATATTTAAGTGCGCAAGCTATTGATGATGTTGCTGGTACAACTTTGGCTAGTGTTAATAGTAGTGTATTAAAATTGACTGCAAATAAAGAAAATGCTGCAAAAATTGCAGAAGTTTTTGCACAAAATTTAAAAGCAAAAAATATTGAAGCAGTAGTATTTGATAGAAACGGTTACTTGTATCATGGTGTGATTAAAGCATTTGCTGACGCACTAAGAGACAATGGAATCAAATTATAAGGTTGAATGATGGCAATTAATAGAGATGATTTCGAAGAAGCAATCGTAAATATTGGAAGAGTTACAAAAGTTGTAAAAGGTGGTAGAAGATTTAGATTTACTGCTTTAGTTGTTGTTGGTGATAAAAAAGGTACTATTGGATTTGGAACTGGTAAAGCAAAAGAGGTTCCAGATGCTATTAAAAAAGCACTTGATGATGCATTTAAATCATTACATACAGTGTCTTTAAATGGTACTACTATTTCTCATGATATTGAGCATAAGTATAATGCAAGTAAAATATTATTAAAACCAGCTTCTGAAGGTACAGGACTTATCGCAGGTGGTGCGGCTAGACCAGTACTAGAGCTTGCAGGTGTTAAAGATATTATTGCAAAATCTTTAGGATCAAATAACCCTAATAACCTTGTTCAAGCTACTGTTGAAGCTTTAACAAAGATTAAAGGAAAATAGATGGCATTAGATAACTTAAGTCCTGCAAAGGGATGTACTAAAAACAGAAAAAGAGTAGGTAGAGGTCAAGGTTCAGGAATGGGTAAGACTTCTACTAGAGGTCAAAAAGGTCAAAAATCTAGATCTGGTTATAAGATCAAAAGAGGATTTGAAGGTGGTCAACAACCAATTCATAGAAGATTACCAAAAGTTGGTTTTACTTCTAGAGTTGAAAAACCATATACAATTAATGCTGATAAAGTTGTAAAAGTTTCTGAATTAGCAGAGATTACAATGGAATCAATTAAATCTGTTTATAAATTATCAAAAGAAGTTACACGAGTTAAATTGGTTGGTAAAACTGCAAAAGATCTTGCAGCTAGAATCAAAGACGAAAACGTTACAACTTCTGGTAAATAAATATGAATAAAGATCTAATTAATAAAATTTTAATTACTTTAGGTTTTATTTTAGCATACAGATTGTTAGCATATGTTCCAGTTCCAGGTGTAAACCTGGATGTTGTAAAAGAATTTTTCGATTCAAATGCTAACAATGCTTTAGGTCTTGTAAATATGTTTAGTGGTAATGCCGTAGCGAGATTATCTATAATCTCTCTTGGTATTATGCCATACATTACAGCTTCTATTATTATGGAGCTTCTAGCAGCTACTTTCCCAGCACTTGGTAAGATGAAAAAAGAGCGTGATGGTATGCAAAAATATATGCAAATCATCCGTTATGCAACTATTGGTATTACTGCAGTTCAAGCTGTAGGTGTATCTATGGGACTTAATTCACTTACAGGAAGTTCTGGTCAAAGTGCTATTACTATTGATATGAATACATTCATTGCGGTTTCAACTATTTCTATGATTACTGGTACTATGTTATTGATGTGGATTGGTGAACAAATCACTCAAAAAGGTATTGGTAATGGTATTTCATTAATTATTTTTGCTGGTATTGTTTCTGCAATTCCTGCAGCAATTGGTGGTACTATTGATTTAGTAAACAATGGTCAAATGAACTTTTTAACTGTAATTGCTATAGTTGTAATTGTTCTTGCTACTGTTGGAGCTATTATTTATGTTGAATTAGGTGAGCGAAGAGTTCCTGTTTCATATGCAAAAAAAGTTGTTATGCAAAATCAAAATAAAAGAATTATGAATTATATTCCAATTAAATTAAATTTATCTGGAGTTATTCCTGCTATTTTTGCATCTGCTATTTTGATGTTTCCTGCAACTATATTACAAAGTAGTAAAAACGAATATTTAATAGCCATTTCAGACTTTTTAAGTCCTAGTAGTTATACGTTTAATATTCTTATGTTTTTATTTGTAGTATTTTTTGCTTATTTTTATGCAAGTATTACTTTTAATGCAAAAGATATTGCTGATAATTTAAAAAGACAAGGTGGTTTTATCCCTGGTATTAGAGCTGGTGCTGGAACTGCAGACTTTTTAAATGAAACTGCAAGTAGATTGACTTTATGGGGATCATTGTATCTTGGAGCAATTTCAACTGTGCCATGGCTTATTGTTAAAGCTATGGGCGTACCATTTTATTTTGGTGGGGTTGCAGTTTTAATTGTTGTACAAGTTGCAATAGATACTATGAGAAAAATTGAAGCAGCTCAATATACTAATAAATATGAAACTTTAAGTGCTGTAGGACTATAACAGTTTATGGCAATTCCTTTAAGAAAACCTCAAGAGATTGAAAAGATTCGCACTGCAGCTACTGCAGTTGCGAAGACTTTAGACTATTTACAAAACAATGTTAAAGCTGGTATGACACTATTAGAAGTTGATTCTATGGGTGAAAAATTTTTGCGAGATTTAGGTGCAAGACCTT
The DNA here is from genome assembly GCA_964486745.1 of uncultured Arcobacteraceae bacterium. Taxonomy (GTDB): domain Bacteria; phylum Campylobacterota; class Campylobacteria; order Campylobacterales; family Arcobacteraceae; genus JAYEFX01. The sequence goes on along the minus strand of CAZAOJ010000001.1, from coordinate 72,282 downwards.
CATTCAAGGGTTTATACGGATTTAAACATGCAGTTTGTACATCACTTAATGAAGTGATAATTCATGGTGTTCCAACGACTACAATTTTACAAGATGGAGATATTTTAGGTATTGACATTGGTAGTGAAATAGATGGATGGTATGGAGATGCTGCTATTACAATGCCAATAGGTAAAATATCAAAAAAAGATGAAGAATTAATTGCTTGTAGTAAAGATGCTTTATATTATGCTATTGATATTATCAAACCTGGTATGAGATTTAAAGAACTTTCTTATGCATTAGAACAATTTATTTTAGGAAGAGGTTTTGTGCCACTTGTTCGATTTTGTGGACATGGTATTGGTAAAAAACCACATGAAGATCCTGAAATTCCTAATTATCTTGATGCACCTAATCCAAAAGCAGGACCAAAAATCAAAAATGGCATGGTTTTTTGTTTAGAACCAATGATATGTCAAATAGATGAAAACCCTGTAATAGACGAAGAAGATGAGTGGAGTGTTACTAGTAAAGATGGCTTAAATGCAAGTCATTACGAACACCAAGTTGCCATAATAAATGGCAAAGCTGAAATTTTAACTAAAATATAATTTACAAAGGACCTTAGAAATGGCTAAAGATGATTTAATTATAATAGATGGAACTGTAGTTGAAGCATTACCTAATGCAACTTTTAGAGTTCAATTAGAAAATGGACATATAGTTTTATGTCATATTTCTGGAAAGATGCGAATGCATTATATAAAAATATTACCTAATGATAAAGTGAAAGTGGAGATAACTCCATATAGCTTAGATAAAGGTAGAATAACACATAGATATAAATAGTTTTACTATTTATATCTAATTTCTAAACTTCAAACAATAATTTAATACTACTTAACAATTAAAACAATCAAATATTAACTTTTTATATATATACCTATGAAGCTGTGTATTGCTTATATAAATGTTCGCGGCAAATTACAAGCAATAATAAGCTTCATGGGTATATATACTTCTAATTATTTAAGATACTCTTTGTATCGTTAATTCAATCTCTTTTTCTACTAAATTTTTTTGTTCAATCATATAATTTAAATGTTGTTTTAATAATTCTCTGTCTTTATATGAATCAACTATAAACTCATATAATTTTGGTCGACTCTTCTTCCAATTATGTAAAGTTGTTTTATTTACCTCTAAATCTATTTCTAATTTTCTAAAACTTGGAGCTGTCATGTTGTATACCTTTGGAACATTTTTTCTTTTTTGTAGTAGAAGTGTACAATATATTGGAACGTTTGTCAAGTAAAATTGATAATTTGTTCCAATAATTTGTACAAAAGAGCTTAAAAGGTGATTTTTTGTACAATTCCTTATGAATTATGAAAAAAAAGTATCACTTCTTAGAAACTTAGAAATATTAAAATCATTTGGTTATGAATATTGTAATGATATAAATTTAATAAATGATGATATAAATAATAAGTTACCTAATGATTTTAATCAATTAAAAAATATTGTAATGAATTGTAATTTATGTCAATGCTCTAAAAGTAGAACAAATGTTTTATTTGGGAGTGGTGATGAAAATTCTATTATAATGTTTGTTGGCAATTTTAATTCTACATTTGATGATGAAAAAGGTCAATATTTTCAAGGCAATGTAGGTGAATTATTTGCTAATATGATTGAAAAAGTATTATTAATACCAAAAGAGAGTGTATATGTGACTAATATATTAAAATGTTTACCAAATAGTACTAATATTGATTTAAATGATATTAATATTTGTAAAGAGTATCTATTTAAACAATTTGATATAATAAGTCCAAAAATTATTGTTACATTAGGTGAAGATAGCTTTGATCATATTACAAATAATAAATTTGAATGGAATAAAGTAAAAGGTAATATTATTAAGCATAATAATTATACAATACTACCTATGTTTCATCCTAGTCATATTTTAAGAAATCCGACATTGAAAAAAGATGCATTTCAAGATATGCTAAAACTAAAATCATATATAAGTGAGATAAAAATTGATTAAGTATTTATTTACAGTTATTTTAGCAATAAGTTTTATTGGTTGTACCAATACAAATAAACAAGTATATACTCCAGTAGTAAAAAAACAACACAAACCTGTGATTATAAATGATAATATTAATAAACCTATTATTATTGAACCACCAGTTATTGAAAATGTTATTGAAGAAATTAATATTGAGAATAAAGATATTTCATCAAAAATATCAGTTGCAGTTATTTTTCCATCAAAATATATGAGTAAATATGGTTTAGGTGCTTCTAAAGTAATTAGTGCATATCTTATGCAACAAAATTTAAATGTAAATATGCAAATTATTGATTGTACTGATCAAAATTATGATAATGTTTTAATGGCAATAAATAAAATTAAAGAGGAAAATATCTCTAATGTTATAGCTCTTTTTACACCTAAAATGGTTAATCATTTAAGTGGTATTGAGGGTATTGATTCATTAAATATTTATATTCCTACAATTAATAAAAAAACAACAAATATTACAAATGATAATATAGTTTTTGGTGGTATTGATTATGAAAGACAAATTAATAAACTATTATCTCTAAGTAATGGTAAGATTGTTAATTTTACGTCAAAAAGAGGAATTAGTAAGAAGCTAACAAATATTTTACAAAATAATAGTAATAATGTTGTAAATAAAATAGTAGATAATAGTTCAAGATATAATAGACTTTTGAATAACTCAATAAGATATAAAACAATATTTTTAAATACAACCATGGTAAAAAGTTCTATTTTATTATCTCAAATTAGAGGTAAAGATTTAAAACCATATGTAATATTATCAACTCAATTAAATTACAATCCTTTAATTATATCATTAACTCAAAAGGAAGATCGTAGAAAATTAATATTTGCAAATTCAATTGGGGCAATTGATTCTGCTTTAGAAGAGAATATTACACTTTTAGGAGCAAATATTAAATATGATTGGGTTAATTATTCTACCTTAATTGGTATTGATTATTTAATTAGAAATAATATACCTGTTGTTGATCTTTTAAGTTATAAAATAGAAGATGGACAGGTTCAATATGATGTAAACATCGTCAAAAATGATGGCTATAGTTTTAAATCATACTTACCAGTCGTTAATTAGAATACCTAAAGAGTACTTATCAACTTTTTCATTATAATCTATCAAGCTTTCACCATAACCGTGAAAATATTGAAAGATTAAATCAAAGCTTTTGTGCCATGAAGGAAATATAAACTCAAATACAGTATTTCCTATATGTTTATTATAATGTAAAAAATTATTTTGATGTGTAATTGAAGCTATATATCTATCATATTTATATTTTATAAATATTTTTTGTGTACCAATAAAGTCAGTTAAATCTGGATTATCATCACCCATTGTATCATTTGGAGATGTTTTTGCTCTTTCATCCCATCTAAGCCATGCTTTTGTACCAATGGTTATATTGTTTTTTTGTAAAGTTGTTTCAAGTGAAGTATAGTTCCAACTACGTGATTTTTGTACATCTCCACCATTACTTTGGTGTGTTGCACTTATTCTTAACTTCTGTAAATCCCATCCGTATACATTTTTATGCAAATTCCAATCAACAAATAATTCAGGCATATGATTCATTTCTCTAAATGGTTTAGAATCTTGTACATTAAATACTTGAAAAAATGATGTTTGAGTATATGCTGCATATAGGTTTGCACCTGTATTGAAAAGATTGTGATATAAAGGTAGTTTAAAACTTAATTGAAATTTTGCTTCAGTATGAGTTCTACTGTCATTATGAGCATATGTATCATGAGATATTGGATAAAAATAGTTAGCTCTGTGGGGTAATAGTCTTAGTATATGCTCTTTATTTTCAGCAGTAAAATCTAAAAATTTTGATTTATCAGATTTTAAAGAGTTTTTATCTTTTTTTATAATGGTTAATTTTGATGAACTTTTTTTAATTATATTTTTTTTCTTTACATATGTAGAGGTAATATCGTTGATAAGTTTAATTTTTTGAGATTGATTTATAGTATTATCATCTAAAATTTTTTGAATATCTTCAAGAGAACCTTGTGCAAATAAGTTTGATGTAATAAATAAATATAATAGTTGTTTTTTCATTTTGGGATTATAACTAAAATTATCAAAAAAGAACTTAAGTGAAATTTAGATATAATCGCGAAATAATATACAAAAGATAAATTATCAAAGGAATATTTTGAGAACACATTATTGTACAGAAGTTACAGAAGAAAATATAGGTCAAACAGTAAAAGTTGCTGGTTGGGTAAATAGTAGAAGAGATCATGGTGGGTTAATCTTTATAGATTTAAGAGACAAAGGTGGATTAGTTCAGCTTGTATGTGATCCAGCTGATAATAAAGAAGCATGGGAAATTGCAAATGATGTAAGAGACGAGTTTGTAGTTATTGCAAGTGGAAAAGTAAGAGCTAGAGGTGAAGGATTAGAAAATCCAAAACTTATCACTGGTAAAATTGAGATTGTTGTAGATGAACTTGTAATTGAAAATAGAAGTAAACCTATGCCTTTTGAGTTAGGTGATGATAAAGTAAATGAAGAGATTAGATTAAAAAATAGATTTTTAGAACTTAGAACTAAAAAAAGTTATGAAATTTTTCAATTAAGAAGTACAGCTAATATTGCAGTTAGAAATACTTTAAACGAGCTTGGATTTTTAGATGTTGAAACTCCAATACTTACAAAATCAACACCAGAAGGTGCAAGAGATTATTTAGTACCAAGTAGAGTACATGGTGGAGAGTTTTATGCACTTCCACAATCTCCACAATTATTTAAACAGCTTCTTATGGTAAGTGGATTTGATAAATATTTTCAAATTGCAAAATGTTTTAGAGATGAAGATTTAAGAGCAGATAGACAACCTGAATTTACTCAAATAGATGTTGAGATGAGTTTTTGTACTCAAGATGATGTAATTGAAGTTGCTGAAAAATTAATACATGAAACATTTAAAGCATGTGGAAAAGATATACCTACAAAATTTCCAAGAATGACGTATAGTGATGCTATGGAGTTTTATGGAAGTGATAAACCAGATTTAAGAATTGATATGAAGATGGTAGATGTAATTGATATATTTGCTAATTCTACAAATGAGATATTTTCTTCAATTGCACAAGATAAGAAAAACAATAGAATCAAAGCATTAAGATGTCCAAATGGGGATAATATTTTCTCTAAAAGACAGATGAAAGGTTTTGAAGATTATGTAAGAAAATTTGGGGCTAAAGGTCTTGGATATTTTCAAATGAAAGAGGATGGATTAAAAGGTCCACTTACAAAATTCTTTAGTGAAGAGGATTTAGATGCTATTGTAAAAACAACTGAACTTGAAGTTGGTGATGTAGTATTTTTTGGTGCAGGAGATAAGAAAACTGTATGGGATTATATGGGAAGATTTAGACTTTATCTAGCAGAGCAAATGGATATTATCCCTCAAGATGCTTTTGAGTTTTTATGGGTAGTTGATTTTCCTATGTTTGAAACTGAAGATGGTAAAACAAAAGCACTTCATCATCCATTTACTATGCCAAATTTAGATAAATGTGATTTAGATAATGTAGATGATTTAGAAGAGATTGAATCTATTGCTTATGATGTTGTATTAAATGGAACAGAGCTTGGTGGTGGATCTATTCGTATACATAAACAAGAGATACAAGAAAAAGTATTTCAATTAATGGGAATTAGTGATGAAGAAGCAAATGAAAAATTTGGTTTCTTATTAAATGCACTTGAGTTTGGGGCACCTCCTCATGGTGGATTTGCACTTGGGTTTGATAGATTAATTATGCTTTTAGCTAACACATCATCTATTAGAGAAGTAATTGCATTTCCAAAAACTCAAAGAGCTCAATGTCTTCTTACTCAGGCACCTAGTAGTGTTGATGAAGAACAGTTAAAAGAGTTAAGCATACGAGTTAGAAAAACTGTAACAGCATAAGGTATATAATATGGAAATCATACAAAATGTTATGATTCAAGAAAACTTTTGTATAGATGTAAGTGCATCTATACAAGAAGTTGTACAATTAATGTTTAAAAATCACTATGGAGTAGTGATTTTATGCTTAGATAAAAAACCTGTTGGTATTGCTACAGAGCGAGATTTACTTTTAATTATCAATAATAAATTAGATTTAGATTTACCTATTTCAAATTTTATTAATTCCCAAGAGCTTATATCTATTCATTATAATAGAAGTGTAGAGTATGCTTTGCACTTATGTGTTGATCATAATATTAGACGATTGATTATAGTAGATGATCATGGAGATTTTTTAGGTGTTGTTCCTCAAGAGGTATTGATTCAATATTTAGAAGATGAAACATTTAAAACAAATTTATTACTTTCTCAATTAACTCATTTATCAAAAAAAATATTAACAATTAATCATACAAAAAGTATATCTGATGCTATAATATATATGAAAAATTATTCAGTTGGTTCTGTAGTTGTTGTTGATGACAGTGATGATTATATTGGAATATTTACTGAGCGAGATTTAATTCGAGTTTTATGTAATAAAATAGATTTAAATTCTTGTATTACAAATGTGATGTCTGCACCTATTATTGTGATGAAATATAATGATACAGTTCTTAGTGCTACAAAATTAATGCAAGAACAAAATATTCGTCATATAATGGTCGTAGATGAAAATCAAAAAGCGTTTAATATTATTAGTAGTAGAGATATTGCTCGTACATTTAAAGGTTCTTATGGTGAATTAATTGAGATAAAACTAAAAAATGTTAAAAAAACTTTAAATTATATAAAAGAATCTATATTTGAAGTATATGAAGATGATGATAAATTTTATATTCAATGGGGTAATGACAAAGCTATAGAAAAATTTGGCAAAAATATTGTTGATAAATCTATATTTGAATTTATAAACAAAAGTACTTGGGAAGATATTTACTATAAAGTTAAAAAATATGGTGAACTTGATAATTTTAAAATAAAAATTGATGATATGTATTTTGATCTTAGTTGTACATATAATTTTAATCATAGTAAACAAAGTATTTTATTTATATTAAAAGATATTACGCAATTTGAATATGCATTAATAGATGCAAATAAATTAACACAAGAACTAAAAAAAGAACTTAGTATTTTACAAGGTGTAATAGACCAACAAAATAATATGGTGATGGTAACTAATGGAGATAAAATAATATCTGCTAATAAAAGTTTATTTAATTTTTTTAATGTACATACTTTGGAAGATTTTGAAAATACATATGGAAATATATCAAATACTTTTATTACACATGATAGCTTTTTTTATGTCAAAGATGATAATCAAAATTGGATAGAAAAGTTGTTGAAAACTGAACTAAAAGATAGAATTGTATCAATTGTTGATATTTCTTTGGTTGAACCTAAAGCTTTTACAATTCAATTATCAAAATTAAATACCCAAGATGAACATTATTATGTAATTACATTTACTGATATTACAGATATTAAATTAGAATCTCAAAAACACTACTACCACGCTACGCATGATGCATTAACCGGTATTTATAATAGATCATATTATTTAGATAGTATTACAATGCAGATTCAAAATGCAAATAGATATGAAACACCATTTTGTGTTGTGATGTTAGATATTGATCATTTTAAAAGGTTTAATGATACATATGGACATTTAGTTGGTGATAAAGTTTTAGTCCAATTATCAAGTTTAGTAAAACAAAATACAAGAAAAAATGATGTGTTTGCTAGATGGGGTGGAGAGGAATTTATAATATTATTGACTAAAACTTCATTAGAAAAAGCGGAATTAATAGCTCAAAATTTAAGAAAATTAATTGAAAATATGAAAATAGACGGTATTGGAAAAGTAACTTCTAGTTTTGGAGTAACTCAATTTATAAAAGACGATACAGAACAGTCTATTTTAAAGAGAGTCGATGATGCTTTATATGAAGCTAAACAAAAAGGTAGAAATATAGTAGTATCAAAATAATATTGAGGTTTACCTCAATATTATTCGTCTAGCATCCTATCTTGCATTTTTTCAATTGCTTTACTTAGTGGTGCAGTATCAAGACCAAATGATTTTGCTTTAGCTATAGCTGCTTCTGCACTTTCGTCACTTAATGGATCCAATACATTACAAGCAGTTTTTGCTACATTTAGAATTTGTGCAGAATGTTTATGTGCATCTGGACAATTATCTAAATCATCTACAAATTCTATCATATTGATAAGATTATCACTTAGTTTCCAATGTCTAAATATAGCTGCAGTGATAGCAGAAGTTGTAGTTCCAAAGAATTCTTTTTCAACTGCTGCTATATCTTTACTAGCTTTTATAGCCGCATAAAACTCTTCAGTTTTACCTTGCTCATTTGCTAAATCTGAAAGTATAAATTTACCTGTTTCTTGTAAAAATACTGGTAATAGTAACTCTTCTTTAAGATCAAAATCAACTTTTGATATCCATTGAGAAATAAGATTAGATGACATATTAGATATACGCATAAAATCATCACTTCCTATTCCATATGCTTTCAAGTTTGTATCAAGTGCATTTTTAATTGCACTACCAAAAGCTATAGAAAGAGTAAAATTAATACCCAAAAGATTTAAAGCACGACTAGGTGTTTCAACACTACTTCTAAATCCAAACATTGCTGAATTTGAGACTTTTAATAAAGTTGATACTATTAATGCATCTTTTTCTACTATTTGTAATAAAGTAATAGGTTCTTTATCAGTTGACTTTTTAAATTCCTCAAGTTCAATTATCGTTTCTGGTAATGGAGGTAGTGAATCAATCTTTTGTGAAAGAATATCTTGCATAGTTTTTATCCTATTGTTAAAATTTAAGTTGTAATATAATAGAATAATTTTACTTTTATATTGATAAGAGATAGGATTTAAATTGAAAAATATATTATTTGTATTACTTATTTGCATAGTTTCACTAAATGCAAAGATAAATTCGTATGTTACAGTATTGCCACAGAAATATTTTATTGAACAAATTGTTGGAAATAAAATTACAATACGAAATATGATTAAGAATGGAGATAATATAGACACTTACGTACCTTCTTTAAAACAAAAAAATACAATAAAAAAATATATAAGTCTATACTTTACATTTAATTTATCTTGGGAAAAAAAATATATAAAAGAATTTAGAATAATAAATAATAATTTAAAAATAATAGAATTAATTGAATTTGATAATAAAATGAATGATGAATATAAGTGGTTAGATCCATTATTCGTAAAAGATATTATTAATAAAATTTATAATAATATGGTAATTATTGATCCAAATAATAAATTAATCTATAAAAGAAATTATGGTAAATTTTTAGATCAATTAGATTTAATTTATATGAATATAAAAAGAGATTCATTAAGAACAAATAATGCTAAAGTGTTTGTATTTGATGATAAATTTAAATATTTTTTTAAAAGATTTAATTTAAAAAGTAAAAAATTAAAATTAAATAAATCATTTCTAACCACAAAAGAGATATTGAAAATGAAAGAATTTATAAAAAATAATAAAATTAAATCAATTTTACTTTTAAATAATAAATATTTAAAACAAGCTAATATAGTTTCAAAATATACTGGAATAAAAGTGATAAATATTGATATTTTTAGATACAATTGGCTTAGTAATATAAGTAAAATTATAAAAGCATTTAGATAATAAAATAAAAAGAGATAATAAAGTATGTTTATACCTACAACAAAAGAAGAATTAAAAAAATTAGGCTGGGATCAGCTTGATGTGATATTAGTAAGTGGAGATACTTATATAGATACACCATATAGTGGAATGGCAATAGTTGGTCAACTTTTACTTCAAATGGGATTAAAAGTTGGGATTATAGCTCAACCAGATTATGAAAGTGAAAAAGATATAACACGGCTAGGAGAACCTAAATTATTTTGGGGGGTTAGTTCTGGACTTGTTGATTCTATGGTAGCAAATTATACAGCCCTTAAAAAATTTAGAAATAGTGATGATTTTACTCCAGGTATGGTAAATAATAAAAGACCAGATAGAGCTACACTTGTATATAGTAATTTAATTAGAAGATATTTTAAAGATACTGCTCCAATTGTAATTGGTGGTATAGAAGCAAGTTTAAGACGAACTGCACATTATGATTTTTGGTCAAATAAAGTGCGTGGTAGTATACTATTTGATGCAAAAGCCGATATATTAGTATATGGTATGGCTGAAAAATCAATAATAGAAATAGCAAATGCTTTAAAAGATTTGGAAAATAAGACGCAATTAGAAGATAAAATTAAAGATATAAGAGGTATTTGTTACATAAGTAAAAATCCAAGAGAAGAATATATTCAACTTCCTAGTTTAAAAGAGTGTCAAGATAAGAATGATAAAAATAAGTTTATTGATATGTTTCATGACTTTTATGAAAATAATGATCCTCTTACAGCAAATGGACTATCTCAAGAGCATAATGGAAGATACTTAATTCAAAATCCACCACAGTTTTATATGGAAGAAAATGAGATAGATAATGTTTATAATCTTCCTTATGAAAGAGAAGTTCATCCTTATTATGAAGCACAAGGTAAAGTAAAAGCTATGGAGACCATACGATTTTCTGTTACAACACATCATGGATGTTATGGAGAGTGTAATTTTTGTGCAATATCTGTTCATCAAGGACGAACAATACGTAGTAGAAGTGAAAAATCAATTTTAAAAGAAGTAGAAACTTTTACAAAAAATCCAAAATTTAAAGGAACTATCTCTGATGTAGGTGGGGCTACAGCTAACATGTATGGATATGAGTGTGATAAAAAACTAAAAAAAGGGACTTGTGAAGATATAAGATGTACAGGACATAGGATGTTTAATCCTATGAAATTTACTAAACCAAAAGATAAAGAATATAAAATTTGTCCAGTACTTAAACCAAATCATAAAAGAAATATAACACTTTTACAAAATATTAGAAAGATGCCAGGAGTAAAAAAAGTATTTGTGAATAGTGGTATAAGATATGATCTAATTGAAGATGATGAGTATTATGGAAAAGAATATTTAAAGGAGATAGTAAATCATCATGTAAGTGGACAGATGAAAATAGCACCAGAACATAGTGAATCAAAGGTGCTTAAATATATGGGTAAACCAAGTAAAGAGGTATTAACAGATTTTAAACAAAATTTTGAAGACTTAACTGAAAAAAGTGGTAAAAAACAATTTCTTACATATTATATGATTGCAGCACATCCTGGGTCTACCCAAAAAGATATGGAAGATCTTAAGTCATTTGCGAATGCAGATTTAAAATTAAATCCAGAACAAGTACAAGTTTTTACTCCAACACCATCTACATATTCAACATTGATGTATTACACTGAACTTGATCCATGGACACGCGAGCCAATTTTTGTAGAGAAAGATCCAATTAAAAAGCAAAAACAAAAAGATGTAGTTACACAAAAAATGCAGTATATTAATAATCGATTACAAAATACACAAAATAGACATAAAAATAGAAAAAAGTATTAAAATTTATTAAATTAGTGTTATACTAAATGAAGGTTATTATATTGGAAAGCTACATGAAGTTTATAAAATTATTTATGCTATTATTGTTATTTAATAATGTTTTGTTCGCGAAAGATATAAAAAAAGTAACTTTGCAGTTGCAATGGAAGTATCAATTTCAATTTGCTGGATTTATTATGGCAAAAGAGAAAGGTTTTTATAAGAAAAAAAATCTTGATGTAACGATAAAAGAATGGGAAACAAGTATAAAAACTATTGATGAAGTAGTCAATGGAAAATCAGATTATGCATTATCTCGTCCAACTGTTTTAATTGATATAAGTAAAGGAAAAGAAATAGTTCTTTTAAGTGCTATATATCAATCTTCTCCATTATGTTTGGTTACTACAAAAGAATCAGGTATTAAGTCAATAAAAGATTTCAAAAATAAAAGAATGATGAGTTCAGGAGATATGAATACAGATGTATCCTTAATATCTATGATGTTTTCTCAAGGTGTAGATATCAAAAAAGATATGATAGTTCAGCAACCATCTTTTGATGTAACGAGTTTACTTAATGATAAAACTGACCTTATTACATCATATGTATCCAATGAACCATATTTACTTAAAGAATTAGGTGCAAAAGCTATTATATTTAGTCCTAAAGATTATGGATTTGATTTTTATAATGATATTTTAATAACTTCAAAAAAACATCTTGAACAAAATCCAAAAGAAGTGAAGGATTTTACTCAATCATCACTTGATGGTTGGGAATATGCATTTGATCATATAAATGAAACAGTTGATATAATATATAAAAAATATAACACACAAAATAAAAGTAAAAAAGCATTATTATTTGAAGCAAAAAAATTAAAAGAATTAGCATATTATAAAACTAAAAAATTGGGTAAAATAGAGATTAATAATCTTGAAAAGATATATACAGTATATAAACTATTGGGATTGGCAAATAAAGATATTAATTTTAATAATATAATATACAAAGCAAATGGTATAAATAAATTAACACTAAAAGAAAAGTTATGGATTCGTAATAATATATTGAGAATAGGTACTGAATATTGGAAACCAATTGTATATCTTGAAGATAATAAACTCAAAGGTGCTGTTGGGGATATGCTTAGTTTAATAATAAAAAATTTAAATTTAACTGTAGATATTAAAAGTGGTGAGTGGAAAGATACATTAAATAATTTTAAACAACATAAAACAGATCTATTACCTGCAGTATATTATACAAAAGAGCGCACAAAAATAGGAAATTATTCTTCAAAGATTTTTAGTTTACCTGAGTATTTATATATAAAATCAACTAACAAAAAAATTAAAAATTTTGATGATTTAAAAGGTAAAAAGTTAGCTATAATCAAGGGTTATGCTATGATAAATATGGTGCATAAAAAATACCCATCTATTAAAATAATTGAGACAAAAGATTTACAACAATCAATTAATTTGGTACTTGATAATAAAGTTGAAGCACTTATTGATGGTCAAATAATTGTACAAAATTATATACATGATAATCTAGTTAGTGGATTAAAAGGTATGTCTCAAACATCATTTGCTTCAAATGATGTGTATTTTTTATCAAATATTAATAAGCCAATAATTGCTTCAATTTTAGAAAAAGGTTTAAGTTCTATAAGTATAGAAGATAAAAATAAGATAATATCAAAATGGATTCAAATAAAAGATGATAAAAATAATAAATTTTTATCATCAAGTGAAAAGAAATATATAAAAAATCATAAAATCATAAAAATGTGTAATAATCCAAATTGGACACCTATAGAGTTTGCAAAAGATGGTGATACAAGTAATATGCAAGGAATTGCAATAGATACATTAAAAGTATTAGAAAAGCAATTAAATATAAAATTCCAAAATGTACCTACAAAAGATTGGAAAGAATCACAGCAGTATTTAAGAGATAAAAAATGTGATATTTTACCATGTGCAATTGAAACAAAAAAAAGAAAAGAATATGCAAACTTTACAAAGCCATACTTAAAATACAAGTTAGCAATTATTACTAAAAATGATAAGCCGTTTGTAAATGGTATAGAAGATATTGTAGATAAAACAATTGCAAGAAAAGAGGGATCTGGACTTATATCAAAATTGAAATCAATTTATCCAAATATAAATATTATCGAAACTAAAGATTATAGTGAATCTTTACAAAAAGTTTCAAAAGGGGAAGCTTATTGTACAATTGCAACACTTCCTGTTGCATCCTACTATATAAGTAAATTTGCTTTAAATAATTTACAAGTAGCTGGTTATACAAATATGAAATATGATTTATCTATAGCAGTTAGAGATGATGATAAAATATTATTATCTATTTTAGACAAGACTCTAGATAAAATACCTCAAAATATTTTTAAAGATATATATATAAAATGGCTTGGCAGTCCAATAAAAAAATCTTTATTTGATTATAAATTATTGTGGTATATTCTATCAGGTATTGTTATCGTTATTTTATTGTTATTATATAAACAGTTAATTCTTAGAAATTCAATAAAAGATTTTAATGAATTAATTGATGCTACCATGGAAGGTATTTTACTTTTTAAAGATGAGGAGTGTGTAGATATAAATCAAAGTGCATTAAATATTTTTGAATATGATGTAAAAGATCAAATGATAGGTAAAAAACTTCTAGAATTAATTTCAGATGAATCAAAAGATATACTAAAAAATAATATAGCAAGTAAGGATTCACAAGAATATGAAGTTGTAATGCTTAAAAAAGATGGTAGTAAATTTTATGCTCTTCTTCGTGGACATGATTTAAAAAATAAAAAAGTACGTTTAATCAGTATTATTGATATTACAAATTTAAAAAAACAAGAAAAACTTATTTCTGAACAAGCAAAATTAGCTTCAATGGGTGAGATGATAGGAAATATTGCTCATCAATGGAGACAACCATTAAGTGTAATTTCATCTGCTTCAACTGGTATGAAAATGCAAAAAGAATTTGGTCTTTTAAATGATGAATTAATAGATAGTTCTTGTGATGTGATTAATAAGAATGCTCAGTATTTATCAAAAACAATTGATGATTTTAGAAATTTCATCAAAGGAAATAGAAATAAATCTATTTTTAAAATAAAAAATCAAATTAATAGTTTTATAAATTTAGTAGAAGGAACTATTAAAACAAATAATATTAATTTGGTAGTAAATTTAAATGAAGATGTTGAAATAAATGGTTATGAAAATGAATTAACGCAATGTGTTATAAATATTTTTAACAATGCAAAAGATGCACTTGTGGAAAATGTAAATCAAAATAGATTAATTATCATTTCAACATTAAGCGAAAACAATAATCTTATAATAAAAATTCAAGATAATGCAGGAGGAATTCCTTCTCAAATATTATCAAAAATATTTGAACCATATTTTACTACAAAGCATCAATCTCAAGGTACAGGACTTGGACTTAATATGACATATAAACTTATTGTTGATGGAATGAATGGAACTATAGAAGCTAAAAATATTATTTTTACATATGAAAATGAAAAATATACTGGTGCATTATTCAGTATAAAGCTACCATTAAATTTGGAAGAAAAATAGATGAAACTTATAAAATCATTATTAATTTTATTTTTATTTAATACTGTTGTATTTTCGCAAGACTTACAAAAAGTATCATTACAACTTCAGTGGAAACATCAGTTTGAATTTGCTGGTTTTTACATGGCAAAAGAAAAAGGCTTTTATAAAAATGTTGGACTAGATGTAAAAGTAAAAGAATATAATTTTGGTACAAATATAGTAAAAGATGTAGAAAATGGTAAAACTACTTTTGGGACAAGTTATCCTAGTGTAATTTTACAAAAAGCCAATGGAAAAGATATAGTTTTATTAAGTGCTATTTTACAATCATCTCCACATATTCTTATTAGTTTGAAATCCAATAATATTAAATCAATTAAAGATTTTAAAAATAAAAAAATAATGATATTAGATAATGCAACTCAAACTGTACCGTTTATTTCTATGCTAGAATCAAATAAAATATCTATTGATGATATGATAAAAATAAAACAAACTTTTACATTAGATGATCTACTTAATGGTAAGGTAGATATAACTACAGCATTTGCTTCAAATGAGTTATATTATTTAGATAAAAGAGAGATAAAATATAATATTTGGGATCCCAAAGATTATGGATTTGATTTTTATGATGTTATTTTATTTACATCAAGTAATGAACTTAAAAAACATCCAGAAAAAGTGGCAAATTTTAGAAAGGCATCTTTAAAAGGATGGAAATATGCATTTGATAATATTGAAGAAACTGTAGATTTAATACTAAAAAAATATAATACTCAGCATAAAACAAAAGATGCTTTAATATATGAAGCTAAAGTTTTAAAAAAATTAGCATTTAATGGGACAAAAACGTTAGGAAATATTGATAAAAATAAAATTCAAAGAATATTTGATATATATAATTTAATAGGTCTTGCAAAAGATAAAATTAATTTTGATAACTTTATATATGATCCATTAGCAAAAGAATCTGTTTTAACTTTAAAAGAAAAAGAGTACTTAAAAAATAAACAAATTATAAATATGTGTATAGATCCTCACTGGATGCCATTTGAAAAGTTTGATAAATATGGAAAACATATAGGTATGAGTGCTGATTATTTTAAAACATTTCAAGAAAAAATAGGAATAAGAATTAATCCTATTAAAACAATTAGTTGGGAACAAACTCTAGAATTTGCGAAACAAAGAAGATGTGATATTATATCTTTAGCTATGAAAACACCAACTAGGGAGAAGTATCTTAATTTTACAAGACCATATTTAAAAGTTCCATTAGTGATAGCTACAAAAACACAAGTACCTTTTATAAATGATATTACAGTATTGGATGGTAAAAAAATTGGAATTACAAAAGGTTATGCTTTTGTTGAAATATTAAAAAATAAATATCCAAAATTAAATATTATTGAAGTAGAAAATATAAAAGATGGTTTAGAGAAAGTAAATAAAGGTGAGTTATTTGCATATATTGGTACATTGGCAAGTATTGGCTATAAATTTCAAAAAGGTTTCACAGGAGAATTGAAAATAGCAGGTAAACTTTCAGAGAATTGGGAGTTAGGTGTTGCAGTTAGAAATGATGATCCAATTTTATTGGATATCTTTAATAAACTTGTAAATAGTGTTGATGAAAATATGAAACAAAAAATACTAAATAATTGGATATCTATTAATTATGAAAAAGGGATAGATTATAAAATAATATGGAATATTTTGATTGTGGTATTTATTATTATAATATTTTTTGTTTATCGACAATATATCTTAAATAGATCTAATAAAAATCTTCAAAAAATAGTAGATAGTAAAACTCAAGATTTAAAACTTTTAAATGAAAATCTAGAGATTCAGATTAAAAAAGAAGTTCAAAAAAACCTTAAAATTCAAGAACAATTATTTCAATCAGAAAAGATGGCAGCAATGGGAGAGATGATAGGTAATATATCTCATCAATGGAGACAACCTTTAAGCGTAATATCAACTGCAGCTACAGGTATAAAAATACGTAAAGAGTTTGGTGGTATTGATGAGAAAGAAGAGTTTGAAACTTTAGATTCTATAAATGAAGCAGCACAATTTTTATCAAAAACAATTGATGACTTTAGGAACTTTTTAAAACCAAATAAAGAAGTAATTGAATTTAATATGAAAGATACTTATAAAAAATCTTTATCATTGATTAGTAGTAAATTAAAAAATAAAGAAATTGAGATAATTGAAACTCTTGAAGATGTTAAAATTATTGGTTTGGAAAATGAATTTATTCAAGTAGTTATAAATTTATTAAATAATTCTATAGATGCATTAGAGTTAAATAATATAGAAAAAAAATATATATTTGTGCATTTATATAAAATGAATAATCGTACTTTTTTAGAGATAAGAGATAATGCAAATGGAATTCCAGATGATATTATACATAAAGTTTTTGAACCATATTTTACAACAAAGCATAAATCTCAAGGTACTGGTATTGGGCTTTATATGACTCAAGAGATAATTGTAAATCATATGAATGGTAATATTACTGTTGAAAATTGTGAGTTTGAATATGATGGTAAAAAATATATTGGTGCAAAATTTACAATTTGTTTAGAATTTGAATAAATGATATATTTTTATCTATTTTTAGATAAAATGCAAAAAAATATTAATAGGATTTAAATAATGGCATTATATACATGTGGACATAAAATTCCTGATAGTGATAGTATCATATCAGCAATTGCTATGGCATATTTAAAAAACGAACTTGGTGTAGAATCAGTTGCGGTTAGACAAGGTGAAATAAACCCTGAGTCTGCTTATATATTGGATAAATTTGATTTAGAAGCTCCTGAACTTAAAACTTCATTTGCTGGTTGTGATTTGTTTATGACTGATTATAATAATTATACTGAAGGACCAGATGATTTAAAAGAAGCAAATATTGTTGGTATTGTTGATCATCACAAACTTGGTGGACTTATAACTTCAGCACCACTTGAAGCTTGGATTAGACCAGTTGGATGTACAAATACAATAGTTAAAGAGATGTTTGATTATTATGACGTTAAAATACCAAAAAATTTAGCTGGGGCTATGATGTGTGCCATTTTGAGTGATACAGTTATCTTCAAATCACCAACATGTACAAAAGTTGATACAAAAATTACTAAAGAATTAGCCACTATCGCTGGAATTGAAGATTATAAAGCAATTGGTATGGAGATGTTTAAAGTAAAATCTGCAGTTGACGGAGTTCCTGTACGAGAGCTTGTAAAAAGAGATTTTAAAAACTTTGATATGCATGGGCATAAGGTAGGAATAGGTCAGCTAGAAGTTGTTGATTTATCAATTTTTGATAATATTAAAGATGATCTTATTAAAGATATTCAACTATTATTGCAAGAGGAAAATGCTGATACGGTATTGCTACTTTTAACTGATATTATGGCAATGGGATCTCAAGTACTAGTTGCTACAAAATCACCACAGATTGTTGAAAAAGCTTGGGATGTTAAAATTGAAAATAATCAATTTTGGCTAAAAGGGTGTTTAAGTCGTAAAAAACAAGTAGTTCCATTTTTGGAACCAGCATATAAATAACATATAATAAGATAAGGAAAAACATGAAAAAACTATTTTTAATAATCGGAGCACCAGGAAGCGGTAAAACTACAGATGCAGAATTAATTGCAGCAAAACATGATAATATCACTCATTATAGTACAGGAGATATGTTTAGAGCTGAGGTTGCAAGTGGAAGTGAATTAGGTAAAGAGATTGATACTTATGTAAGTAATGGTAACTTAGTACCTATTGATATTGTAATTGAAACAATTGTTGGCGCTATTAAAAAAGCACCAACTGATGTGATTGTAATTGATGGGTATCCAAGAAGTCAAGAGCAAATGATAGAGCTTGATAAATATCTTGAAAAAGAAGATGAAGTTGAACTTGTAAATGTAATTGAAGTTGAAGTTTCAGCTGAAGTTGCTTGTGATAGAGTATTAGGAAGAGCTAGAGGTGCCGATGATAATGTTGAAGTATTTAATAATAGAATGAAAGTATTTACTGAACCATTAGCTGATATTCAAGAATTTTATGGATCTAAAAATTTATTAACAAAAATCAATGGTGAAAGAACTATTGAAGAGATTGTTGATGAGATGGATGCATTTATTCAATCTAAACTTTAGTATAAAAAAATGAATTTTTATTCTGTAATAATTGGTACAGAACTTCTAAATGGGCGTCGTAAAGATGCCCATTTTTCGTTCTTAAATAGTGAATTATTAAAACGTGGCTGGGAACAAAAGGCTTCTTTTGTGATTGAAGATGATCCAGCTTTTATGGAAGATATATTTAATTTTATAAAAAATGATCCTGATTCTGTTATGTTTTGTTTTGGTGGAATTGGTGCAACACCTGATGATTATACACGAGTTTGTGCAGCTAATGTATTTACAAATGCTAAAATGGAAGTAAATGAAGGTGCAAAGAAAGCTATACTTGATCAATTTGGAGATGAAGCTTATCCTCATAGAATAAATATGGCAACACTTCCTGTAGGTGCAGGATTACTTAAAAATGTAGTTACAAATGTACCTGGATTTTATTTAGAAAATAGATTCTTTTTTACTCCTGGATTTCCAAAAATGTCACAAAGTATGGTAGTGGAAGCTTTAGATAAATTTTATAAAGAAAATAATAATAAAAAAGTAAGATTTTCTCTTGTTGCAAATTGTAGTGAAAATGAACTTGTGGATATAATGAAAACTATTCCTAATAATATTGAACTATCCTCGTTACCTAGGATAAATGGGGATAAGCGATCTGTAGAAATATCATTAGCTTCATATGATAAAAATGAGTGTAAAATGTATTTTGAAAGGTTTGTTGACTATTTAAATAATAATATGATAGAATGTCAGTAATATGTAAAAAGGCTTAATTATGAATGTATTTGATTTTTTAAATAATTTGAAAATTAAAAATAAGTTATTGTTGTTGGTTTCGTTTCCATTAGTTGGATTATTATGGTTTTCTATTCATATTGCTTACAACTCTTATACTGTAAGTAAAAATGTAAGTCATGCAAAGCAATTAACATCATTGGCTACAAATGTGTCTTTATTGGTTCACGAAACACAAAAAGAACGTGGTTTGACTGCTGGGTTTCTAGGTAGCAAGGGTAAGAATTTTGCTACTAAACTTCCAGAACAAGTAGAAAAAACAAATGCAGTTATAAATAAATTTAAAAACTATGTAGCAACTATTGATTATGATAATTACGAAGGTGAATTAAAACAATATATCAATAAAGCAATATCTTTTATTGATGGTATTAATAGTATTAGAGATCAAGTAAGTAATGTATCCATATCTACAAAAGATGCATTATCATTTTATACTAAAACAAATTCTAAATTTTTGGATATTATAAATGTAAGTGTAAAATTGAATAAAGTTCCTGAAGTTATAAAAGATGTTGCAGCGTATAATGCATTTTTACAAGCAAAAGAAAGAGCAGGAATTGAAAGAGCTATTGGAGCTAATACTTTAGTTCAAGATAAATTTTCTGCTGGTATGAGAGAAAAATTTATGAATTTAATATCTTCGCAAGATTCTTACTTAAAAACTTTCAAAGGTTATTCATCTTCTGTTGAAAATAACTATTTTGATAAAACTTTACAAGGTAGTGATATTGATTATATTAATAAAATTAGAAAAATATTAATAAATTCAAATGAAGTTGGTGGATTTAATATTGATCCAGAGTATTGGTTTAAAACAATTACTAAAAAAATAAATTTATTAAAAAAAGTTGAAAATCATATACGAGATAATATGAGGTTGAGTGATCCTGCTGTAATAGAAGCAAGTAAATTAGCAGCATCTTTAGCAAATCTTTTGCATGAAACTCAAAAAGAAAGAGGTGCAACTGCTGGATTTATTGGTAGTAAGGGGGTGAAATTTGTAAAAATTTTACCAAATCAAAGAGACCTTACTAATAAAAGATTAGAAATAGCACTTGATACAATTAAAAATTTTAAATCAACCTATAATAATAAAGAGATAAATAAAGTACTATTAAACAATATAAATAAAATAGAACAATTAAAATCTATGAGAAAGAATGTTTCAGCTTTAAATATTACTGCTCCTGAAGCAATAAAATATTATACATCTATGAACTCAGGTTTTCTAGATACTATTGCACAAATTACAAAAAGTGCAACAACAGCAAAAGAAACGAGAGATTTAATATCATATTATAACTTTTTAATGTCAAAAGAAAGAGCTGGAATTGAGCGAGCAGTATTATCAAATAGTTTTTCTAGAAATAAATTTATAAAAGGTATGAAAGTAAAATTTACAAAACTTGTGACTCAACAAGAAGATTATATTAATACATTTCTTAAAACTTCAAGAGATGATTTTGTAAACTTTTATAAAAATACTGTAAAAGGCAAAGCTATTGATGAAGTGAATCGTATGAGAAATATTGCATTTACAGCTACTACTATTGGTGGTTTTGGACAAGATCCAATTGCTTGGTTTGATAATATGACAAGTAAAATAAATAAACTTAAAAAAGTAGATGATTTCTTAGCAACAAGACTTATAAGTAGATTAGATGAATTAAAAAAAGAAGCTAATTTTGCGATGTATAGGGATATTATAACTGCTATTTTTGTTCATTTCTTTGTATGGTTTATCTCTTTGGTTATTGGTAAAAATATTATAAGAAATTTAAATGAGTTTAAACGGGGATTAAATTTCTTCTTTGCATATGCAGTACGAGAAAAAGAGTATATGAAGCCAATGGAAGTATATGGAAGTGATGAATTTGCAGAGATGACTATTGAGATGAATGAAGGTATTACAAAAACATCATATATAATTGAACAAGATAAAAAAGTTGTTAAAGAGATTGATGATGTGATGCAAAAAGTTGGAAATGGATTCTTTAGTTATAATATTCATGAAAAAGGTGCTACGACTGAAGTTGAGGCATTAAGACAAAATATTAATGATATGCTTAAAAATACAAAAGTCAAACTAGATAATTTAAATAAATATCTTGATCAATATGGAAAAGGTAATTATAATTTTAGATTGAGTGAAGAAGAATCACAAGGTATGTATGGTGACTTTGGTACACTTTCAACTAGAATGTCTGGATTAGGATATGATATATCATCATTTATGGCAATGTTTAGTAACGCTCTTGATAGTTTAAATAGCAATACTGAAATATTAACTTCAAATGCAAAAACATTATCTCAATCTTCTACTAATCAAGCAGCTTCATTAGAAGAAACTGCAGCTGCAGTTGAGCAAATTACAAGTAATATTAGAAATACTGGTCAAAGTGTAGCTGTGATGTCAAACCTATCAGATGAAGTTACAGTTTCAGCAGAATCTGGTGAAAAACTAGCTAAAGAGACAGTTACTTCTATGGATGCTATTAGTAATGAAGTTAATTCTATTGCAGATGCTATTACAATTATTGATCAAATTGCATTCCAAACAAATATTTTAAGTCTAAATGCAGCTGTTGAAGCTGCAACAGCAGGTGAAGCAGGTAAAGGCTTTGCTGTAGTTGCTCAAGAAGTAAGAAACCTAGCAAGTCGTAGTGCAGAAGCAGCTAAAGAGATTAAAGATTTAGTAGAATCTGCTAACTCTAAAGCAAATGACGGTAAAATAATTGCAGAAGATATGATTAGTGGTTATAATGATTTAAATAATAAAATTACTCAAACAAAAACAATGATTAATGATGTAGCAACTGCCTCTAAAGAACAAGAAATTGGAATAGTTCAAATTAATGATGCAATTAATAATCTTGATAAAGTTACTCAAGATAATGCAGCTTCAGCGAATGAGATAGATAACTTATCTGGTGAAATTGTAGAGTTAACAAATGATATATCTTCAGTAATGGATCAAGTTAAATTTGAAGCAGATATTAAAAAACAAGTATGTGATGTAGAACTTCTAAGAAAAATATCTAATTTTAAAATAGATCATGTACAGTTTAAAACTAGTAATTTTATGAAATTAAATGAATTTACATCATTTAGTGTAACTGATCCACATAATTGTAAACTTGGTAAATGGATGGATGAGCAAGAAAGAAACAATGTAGGATTCATTCAAAGTACTGCTTGGAAAAATTTAAAAACAGTTCATAACAATGTTCACTCTGCTGTACAAAGTTATATTCAGAATAATGCAAATAAAGCAGATAATAAAATTTTAGGACAAATTGCAAAAGATATTGAAGATAATACCTTAAATGTTATGAATAATTTAAATGGTGTTTTACAATCACATTGTAAATATCAAAAAGATGAAAAAGATGAATTAAAATCTATTGGGGTAAGTCAAACTGTTACACCTTCTAAACATATAGAAACAAAAGTAACAACACAAGTGGTTAGTAAAATAGAAAAACCTGTAATAACACCTACACAATCAAATGATGATGAATGGGAAAGCTTTTAAGCTAACCCATTTATCCACCTTGACATAAACCTTTGTAGTTTGTGTTTTTTATTTTCTCAAGATACACTAAAGTGTGTTCTAACACTTTTTTCTCTTCAACTAATGGTTGCATCAAAACATTTTTTTGGGTTAGTGATATTTTTTGATTATCAACTAGTGCCATAACTTCTGATCTAATCTCTTCTAATCGTGTGTTTATTATATTAATCATTTTCATAAAAGAAGTTTATCTAATTTAGATTAATATTTAATAAATTTTAGAGTAAATCTATAGTATTATACGCTCAATAAATATATAAAGATACAATAAGGAATGTTATGAAAGTATTATTAATAAAAGATGTAAAATCTCTAGGAAAAGTTGGAGAAGTAAAAGAAGTAAAAGATGGTTATGGTAAAAATTTTCTTATAGGAAAAGGTTTTGCAAAACATGCAACTCCTGAAGTATTAGCTCAATGGGAAGAAGAACAAGCTAAATTAAAACAAATTGAACAAGAAGAGATCGCAACTGCAACTGAATTAAAAAATAAAATAGAATCTTCAAAATTTACTATTAAACATAAAGTTGGAGCAAATGGGCATCTAATTGGAAGTGTTACAAATAAAGAGATTGCTGAAGAATTATCAAAATTTGATATTAATATTGATAAAAAACAGATCCATTTAGAAAATAAAATAAAAACACCTGGTATCTTTGAAGTTGATTGTAAATTGGGTCATAGTATTCATGCAACTGCAAAAATTGATGTAATAGCTGAGTAATATATGTTTGAAGCAACTACGATACTAGCGTACAAATCTGAAGATGGACAAGCAGTTATTGGTGGAGATGGTCAAGTAACTTTTGGTGATACTATTTTAAAAAGTAATGCTACAAAAATTAGAAAATTATATAAAAATCAAATATTAAGTGGCTTTGCAGGAAGTACTGCTGATGCATTTAATCTTTTTGATATGTTTGAAGATCATTTAGAAACTACAAAAGGTGATTTACTAAAAGCTGTTGTAAATTTTTCTAAAGCATGGAGAAAAGATAAAACTTTGCGTCAACTTGAAGCTATGATGCTTGTACTAAATAAAGATCATATCTTTATACTAAGTGGAACAGGAGATGTAGTTGAACCAGAAGATGGCAAAATTGCAGCTATTGGTAGTGGTGGAAATTTTGCTATTAGTGCAGCAAGAGCATTATATAAGCACTCAAATCTTAAACCAAAAGAGTTAGTAAAAGAATCATTAATGACTGCAGGTGAATTGTGTATATATACAAATCAAAATATTAAAATTTTAACACTTCAAGAGGATTAAAAATATATGGAAATGACACCAAAACAGATTGTATCATATTTAGATGATTATATTATTGGTCAAAATGACGCAAAAAAAACAATTGCATTAGCTTTAAGAAATAGATATAGAAGAATGCAACTTGATGAACAGATGCAAGAGGAAATTGTTCCCAAAAATATTCTTATGATAGGTAGTACAGGTGTTGGTAAAACTGAAATTGCTAGAAGATTAGCAAAAATGATGAATTTACCATTTATCAAAGTTGAAGCATCAAAATTTACTGAAGTTGGATATGTTGGACGTGATGTTGAATCTATGGTAAGAGATTTGGTATACGAATCAATAAATATTGTTACAAAAGAGTATGAAGCTAAAGTTGAAAATAATATTGATGCTGAAGTTATAAGACAAATTGTAGAGATACTTGTTCCTCCACTTCCAAAAGGTGCAACTCAAGCTGCTCAAGATTCATTTATTAAAACATACAACACTATGGAAGCAAAAGTTTTAAGTGGTGAAATGGATGATAAAAAAATTGAGATTGAATTACCTAAAAAAACAAAAGTAGAAATAATTGATAGTAATTTACCTATGGATATGAGTGCTATGCAAGAAAGCCTAAATAAAATGATAGGTGGAATGAATAAAGAAAAAATTAAAAAAGAAGTTAAAATAAAAGATGCAAAAACTCTATTAAGAGGTGAAGCTAGTGAAAAACTTCTTGATCATGAAGCTATAAAAATTGAAGCTGTAAAAAGAGCTCAAGATGGTGGAATAATTTTTCTTGATGAGATTGATAAAATAGCTGCACCAAAAGATGGAAGAAACTCAGATCCAAGTAAAGAGGGTGTTCAAAGAGATCTGTTACCAATAGTTGAAGGTAGTAGTGTGCATACAAAATATGGTCAAGTTAAAACTGATCATATTTTGTTTATAGCTGCTGGTGCATTTCATGTGAGTAAACCAAGTGACTTATTGCCAGAGCTTCAAGGACGATTTCCTTTAAGAGTAACTTTAAATGCACTAAAAGAGGAAGACTTATATCAAATATTAACAAATACTAAAAATTCTTTATTAAAACAGTATTCTGCTATGCTTGGTGTTGAAGGTGTTGATTTACAATTTGAAGATGAAGCTATAAGAGCTTTTGCAAAACTTAGTGTAAGTGCAAATGAAAAGGCCGAAGATATAGGTGCTAGAAGATTACATACTGTTATTGAAAAAGTTATAGAGGATATTAGTTTTGATGCTGATGAACATAGTGGTGAAACTATTAGTATAACAAAAGAATTGGTGCATGAAAAACTAGAAGATATAGTTGAACATGAAGATACTGCAAGGTATATTTTATAATAATTTACAATTAATAATTTTTTTTGTATAATTATTGTAATTGGTTTAAAGGATTATAAATGAACATAATTACATTTGATGATAATATTGATGAAAGTACTATTGATAGTAAACATAATGTTGTACACTATCAAAGTGGATATACTCAAAAATCAGCAGATATTGCGATATTAGATATAAATACAATATTTGACTATGAAGAGAAAAAACATGATGCTTGCAAAGATAAATTTGTATCTATAGCTATAATCGATGATGAAAGTGATTATGATGCTTTTAAAAATTTTGGTATTGATGCTTGGATTAAAAGAGAAGATATAAATCAAATAAATGGCATCATAAATCTTGTAGAAAAAAAGTTGCTATCATAATAATAGATACCCATTGTCATCTTGATAATAAACAATATTTTGATGATATAGATGACGTAATCTCAAGAGCAGAAGCAAAGGGTGTTAAAGGTTTTTTAATACCTGGAGCTGATCTTGCAGACCTTCCCCGTGCAGTACAACTTAGTGAAAAATATGAGAATGTTTTTTTTGCTGTTGGAGTGCATCCATATGATATAGATAATTTTGATATATCTATACTTGAAAAATATGTTAATCATAAAAAGTGTATAGCTGTTGGTGAGTGTGGATTGGATTATTTTCGTTTGCCAAAAGATGATATAGAAAAAGAACAAAATATACAAAAACAAAAAGAAGTTTTTAAAGCTCAAATTGAGTTTGCTAAAGCTATAAATAAACCTTTAATAATACATATAAGAGATGCTAGCGATGATTCTAAACAAATTTTAATAGATTGTAGAGCAAAAGAAGTAGGCGGAGTTTTACATTGTTTTAATGCTAGTGAACATTTGTTGCCATTAGCTGAACATAATTTTTATTTTGGGATTGGTGGAGTTGTAACTTTCAAAAATGCTAAAAAACTAGTAGAAATTTTGCCAAAAATTCCAAAAGAGAAATTAATAATAGAAACAGATGCACCATATCTTACACCACACCCTCATAGAGGTGAAAGAAATGAGCCAGTTATGACTACATTTGTAGCACAAAAAATGGCTGATATTCTTGATATGAATCTTGAAGATTTAGAAGAATTAACTACAACAAATTCAATTAAATTATTTAAAGAGTTTTCTAGTTTAAATTAGATAAAATAACTATTATTACAACAATAAGGATATTTTATTGATCAAACTACTATTTAGCTTAGCTATATGTTTTTCAGTTAGCTTTGCATCTTTATATGAAGAATCATTTACTCCTCTTGATGAAAAGGTTCTAGCTGAATTAAATATTGAAAATAGTTTTTTAAAAGATAAGCAACTACAAGATATTTATAACAAAATGCTTAATAAATCTCAAAATAACTATATAAATAAATTCGAACAAGCCTCATACTTAATCCCACAAATAAAAAGTGTATTAAAACAAAATAATATACCTGATGTATTTTTATTTATGGCTATGGCTGAATCAAATTTTAAATCAAAAACAAAGTCATGGGTTGGAGCAAAAGGTATTTGGCAATTTATGCCAGAAACTGGAAAGATATATGGACTTGATAGTAGTTTATATATTGATGAAAGACTTGATGTTATTAAATCAACTGAGGCTGCAACACAGTATTTAAAAAGATTATATGGTATATTTGGTAAATGGTATTTAGCTACACTTGCATATAATTGTGGTGAAGGTAGAGTTGTTGAAGCAATAGTTCGATCTACATTAGATAAATATGAAAGATTGCATCCAGAAGAAAAAAATAGTAAAAAAATCAAAAAATATAGAAAAATTATAAGTTTATATACAAAAAGAAAAACTGGTTTTACTCCTGTATATAGAGCATATAAAGAGTTAAAATCATGGGATATTGAGCCTACATTAGAAGAATTATTGCATGAGCAAAAAAATTTAGATCGACAATATTTACCAAAAGAGAGTAGACGATATTTAAGAAAAATTATTGCTTTAGCAATGATGAGTAACCGTGAATATCTTTTTTCTAAAAAGGCAGATTATATTTTTAATCTTGGTGTAAATTCTCCTTTAGTTGCAGTTGATGTGAAATATGACTGTAGTTTAAAAGATGTTGCAAAAGTAATTGATATCCCTTATGATACATTAAAGTTGATAAATGGGCATGTTAAATATGATTTTATACCTGCAAATACACATAGAACAAGACTTTATATACCATATGAAAAGTTATTAGTATTTAATGAAAATAGTACAAAATTAAAAAAAGCTAAACCAGAAGATATTAAATTTTTTACTACTTATAGAGTTAAAAGAGGTGATACTTTAAGTCAAATTGCAAGAAGATATCATACAACTGTAGCAAAATTAAAGAAATTTAATAAACTTAAAAGTAGTAGGTTAAAAATTAATCAAAAATTAGTTTTTTATGTAAAAAAAGGATATGTTAAAAAAATATCAAAAAAGAAAGTTCTAGCAAAATCTAAAAAAAGATCAAGTAAAAGAATAGTTTATATTGTAAAAAGTGGTGATACATTAAGTGCAATATCTAGAAAATATGGTGTTCCATATGGAAAAATTAAAAAAAGAAATAATCTAAAATCAAATGCTTTAAAATTAAAGCAAAGATTGATTATTCCAAAAGCTTAGGATAAAAAATATGTTTAAATTATCTATATTTATAGTATTTATTTTAGTTTTTACTGGGTGTAGTAGTAAAAATTATAATAGTTCAAGAGGATATAAATCTTCTAAAAAATACTATCCAACACAAAAATATGAAAAAGTAGCTAATCAAAAAATTAAAAATTCAAAAGCTATGCATAGGGCTACAATGCGACCATATAAAATTGCTGGTAAAACTTATTATCCAACTATATCAAAAGTTGGACAAACTTATGATGGAATTGCTTCTTGGTATGGTCCAAATTTTCATGCAAAACTTACTTCAAATGGTGAAGTTTACAATATGTATGCTCTAACAGCTGCATCAAAAACATTACCAATGAATACTATGGTAAAAGTATATAATAAGGAAAATGGAAAATCTGTAATTGTAAGAATTAATGATAGAGGACCATTTGTAAGAGGTAGAATCATAGACCTTTCAAATAAAGCTGCTCATGCTATTGATATGGTAAGAAAAGGTACTGCACCAGTAAGACTCACGGTACTTGGATTTAATGCAAAAATTGCAACAACAAAAGAACAAAAACAACAAACTGCAACTGTTGGAAATTATATGATACAAGTTGGAGCATTTAGAAGATATGCTGGAGCTAAAATAACACAAAAAAAATATGAAGATATAATATCTGGAAATTTAAGAGTTATAATCAAAAAAGGAGTATATTTAGATGAACCTATAAATAGGGTAAATATCTCAGGATTTAAAAGTATAGATGAAGCAATTGATTTTAAAAATAATCATGATCTAGCAGGTGCTATGATCATAGCTAAATAAAAGGCAAATAATGACACAAATAGATAGACAAACTAAAGAAACAAAAATAAGTTGTAAACTTGATATTAATGGTTGTGGAGATTATAGTATCAATACAGGAATTGGTTTTTTTGATCATATGCTGGAGGCTTTATGTAAGCATAGTGGAATTGATATGCAATTGACTTGTGAAGGTGACTTACATATAGATGACCACCATAGCGTAGAAGATTGCGGTATTGTAATAGGAAAAGCATTAAAAGATGAAATTTTTCCTATAAAAGCAGTTGAAAGATATGGAAATGCAACTGTTGTAATGGATGAAGCTAGTACAACATGTGATTTAGATCTTAGTAATAGACCATATTTAGTTTATGAAGTAGATATTTTTGGAAAAGTTGGAAATTTTGATGTAGAGTTAGCAGAGGAATTTTTTCATGCACTTGTTTCAAATGCAGGTGTAACAGCACATATTGTTTGTAATAGAGGGAAAAATAAACACCATATACTTGAAGCTAGTTTTAAAGCATTTGCCGTAGCTTTAAGACGTGCCTTAGTAGTAAATACAAGATTAGGAATACCAAGTACTAAGGGTATTTTATGATTGAACTAATTGTATTAGATGTTGATGGCACATTAACTGATGGTAAAATTATATATGGTAATAATGGTGAAGAACTTAAAAATTTTGATGTAAAAGATGGTTTAGCAATCGCATCTTGGACAAAAAAGATGGGTAAAAAAGCTGCAATTATTACAGGAAGAAATTCTAAAATAGTTGAACAAAGAGCAAAAGATCTAGGAATTACACATATCTATCAAGGTGTTCATAATAAAGATGAAGTATTACAAAGTATTTTAGATGAAGAAAATTTAACTATGCAAAATGTAGCAGCAATTGGTGATGATTTAAATGATTATAAAATGCTAAAGGCTGTTGGACTATCTTTTGTTCCTGCAGATGCTTCAGAGTATGTAAAAAATATTGCAAATGTAGTATGTAATAAAAATGGTGGTAATGGCGCAGTACGTGAGATGTTAGAGTATATTTTTAAGTATGAAGATAAAGAAGAGGAATTTATCAATTTATGGGTTTAGTTCAGTTTATTTATATTATATTTTTTGGTTCAATAGTTGTATTATCTTTAGGATTTGATACAAGTGTGCCAAAAATTGATAAAACAAATAAACCACTGGTTGCTTTTGAAGATGCAACTATGTATACAATGGATAAAGAACAAGTTACACAAATTGCAAAAGCAAAAAAAGCAGTAAGATATAAGAAAAAAGATGAATTATATGATGCAAGTTTTGTATTAAGAGTAAATGATAAAGAAGATGACGAATTACTAGATATATTAAGTGCAAAAAAGGTAACTAAACAAGGTAATAAATTGCTATTAAGAGATGATGTTAAGTATAATAGAGCTGATATTATGCAATTTGAATCTGAAGTATTAAATTATAATATTGGTACAAAAATTGCAACTAATATGAATAAATTTACTGCATTATATAATGGTGATAAATTAAGTGGCACACACATATATGTGGATGCAAAAAAAAATATAATAAGAGCTAAAAATACAAAATTTATTGTTGATTTAGAAAAAAAGTAGAGGATATAAAATGAGAAGATTAATAAGTGTTTTATTTTTATTGGCATTGATGTTGAGTGATTTAAATGCACAAAATAAACTAACCATTGATGCATTAAAGTTTGAAAATAATGATACAAAAGGTATTACAACTTTTACTGGTAAAGTTAAGATTGTTAGAATTAAAGATGTGATTACTTGTAATAAAATGGTTTTATATACTCAACCAAACAAAAATGGTACAACAAAAAATAAAAAAATAAAAAAGATGGTATCAACAGGTAACGTAAAATTTACTTTATATATGAAAGATAAAGTATATACAGGACATGGAAATACTGTAATATATGAACCAGAAAAATTAAAATATCAAATTATTGGAAATGGTTATTTAGAAGAGTTAAAAGACCATACAAAAATTATGGGTGATAAGATCTATTTAGATCAATCAACTGGATATGCAAATGTTGAAGGTAAAGATAATAAGCCTGTACATTTCATAATGAATATAGACGCAAAGCAGTAATTATGAGATTAGTTGACGCAAAATTTTTAACATCAGCACAAAGTATAGATGATTCTCCTAGTCCAGATGTAGCTGAAGTTGCATTTTTAGGTAGAAGTAATGTTGGTAAAAGTTCTTTATTAAACTCTTTGACAAATAGAAAAGGTTTAGCTAAATCATCTTCGACTCCTGGTAAAACACAACTTATAAACTATTTTGATATTACATTTAAAGTTGATAATCCAGAAGATGAAAATAAATATAGATATGCTAGATTTGTGGATCTTCCTGGATTTGGATATGCAAAAGTGTCTAAATCACTAAAACATCAATGGCATAAAAATCTTACAAATTTTTTAGAAAAAAGAGCAAGTCTTAGAATATTTGTACACTTGATTGATGCTAGACATATTAATCTTGATGTTGATAATAGTGTTGATGAATTTTTACATCATATAAAAAGAGGTGATCAAATTATTTTAAATGCTTTTACCAAAATTGATAAATTAAAACAAACAGATTTACAAAAATTAAAGCATAAGTTTCCAAATGGAGTATTTATATCAAATCTTAAAAAAAGAGGTATTGATAAACTAGAACTTCGTATTAGTGATTATCTTTTTTCAAATACAATGGAAAGCTAATGAGTATAGTATATGAAAAGCCAACAGTTTTAGATATAAAAAATATGCAAAGTATGGTAAAAGCTGATGTTGAAAATGGAAATATACTTTTGCGAACACCTCAAGAGATGGCTACAAATATTAGATCATATATTATTGCAAAAGATAATGAAGATATAGTTGGATTTTGTGCTTTGCATATATACTCTGAAAATCTAGCAGAGATAAGAAGCCTTGTCGTATCACAAGATCATAGAAAAAAAGGTATTGGAAGCCAATTAGTAAAACACTGTTTAGAAGAGGGAAATAAGTATCATATTAAAGAAGTTTTAGCATTGACTTATCATAAAGATTTATTTGAATATCTTGGGTTTAAAGTTATTCAAAAAGAATCAATTCCTGATCCAAAAATTTGGGCAGATTGTATTAGATGTAAACATTTTCCTATTTGCGATGAGATTGCCTTAACAATACAACTGTGAAACGAAATATATTTGATAATCCCATAGCAATAGTTTTATTGCTTATTATTGTATTTTTATTAAATATAATTAGTTCTACCTTTTTTGTAAAACTTACAATGTCTGGTATTGTATTTTTAGCTTTTTTAAATACATTACAAAAAAAATATTATAACTCTTTTTTTATAATTATATTATCTTTTTTGATTATTGAGAGTAATCAGGGCTTAAAACTATTTACTTTGGTTAGTTTCTCTTTAATATCTTATATTACTATTATTCCATATCTTGATAAATTTTTTACTATTCAAGGAGTAAGAGATTTTGTACATATTTTTTATTTTTATTTTATATTGGCTGTATTATATAGCATATTTATAAGTTTTGATATTAATATCATTATTACATTTATTTTAAATTTTATTCTTGATATTATAGTCTTGGGGTTGATATTATGAGATTAAAATTAATTATAGTATTTATTGTTTCTATTGTTATATTATTGCTTTCAAGGGTATATTTTTTAAGTATTAAATCAAATAGTTATTATGAAGAGTTATCAAAAAGAAATTATATTAAAACTATCTATACTCCAACTATTAGAGGAAATATATTTGATAGAAATGGTGTACCTTTAGCAATTAATGAACTTGGGTTTAGATTGTTTTTATCTCCACACATGAGAAATACAAAAAAAACTAAAGAACTTAAAAATATTATTAGTAAAATATGTGCTACATTTCCTAAATATGATGAAAAGAAGTTATTAAAAAAGTATAAAAAATTGGATTCACCATATAGGCATGATAAAATTGAGTTGATTGATTACATTGACTATAATGAATTTTTTCCTTATTATGTAAAATTTAATACTATGAATAATGTTAGTGTAAAAAGTGCAATAAAAAGAAAATATCCATACAAAGATATTGGCGCACATATTTTGGGATATGTTGGAAAAGCAACAAAAAAAGATATGGAAAATAATCCAATATCATCTTATACCAAAATCATTGGAAAAACTGGATTAGAAAGATTTTATAACGATAAATTACAAGGTAAACTTGGTAAAAAAGTTATAAAAGTAAATGCTTTAAATAAGCAAATTGCAGTAATAAGTGAAGTAGAAGCATCAATAAATAATGATATAAAAATAAGTATTGATATTAAACTACAAAAATATATAAATGAACTTTTTAAACATAAAAGTGGAGCAGTTGTAGTGATGAATTCAAAGAATGGTGAAATATTAGCTGCTGCTAGTTTTCCAGAATTTGATAATAATATATTTTCACAAGGTATAAGTATAAAAGATTGGAATAAAATAAGAAATGATCTTAATCATCCATTTACTAATAAACTTGTAAATGGATTATATCCTCCTGGTTCTGTAATCAAAATGGCTATGGCAGTATCCTTTTTAGAGCATGATTTGGGAGATAACTTTAAGGTTAAATGTACTGGTAAACTACCACTTGGACGAAGAAACTTTAGATGTTGGAAATTAAGTGGACATGGAAAAGTTGATTATACAAAAGCTATAAGAGAGAGTTGTGATGACTTCTTTTATAAAGGTAGTTTAGAAATTGGTATAAACAAAATCTCGCAAACTTTAGATAAATTTGGGTTTGGTAAAAAAACAGGAATTGATCAACACAATGAATTTATAGGTACAAATCCAAATAAAGCATGGAAAAAGAAAAAATATAAAATGCCATGGTATATTGGTGAAACGGTTGTATCCTCTATTGGACAAGGTTTTATCCAAGTTACACCTATGCAAATTGCTAGATATACTGCATCGTTAACTAATGGTGTATTACCAAGACCACATTTTTTATTTAATGATAATGCACAAAAGAATATTGATTTAAATTTAAATAAAAAAGACTTAAAAATGATTCAAAAAGCTATGCTTCAAGTAACTACTCATAAAAAAGGTACAGCTACAAAATATATTAAAACAAAACATAAAATAAAAATTGCAGCCAAAACAGGAACAGCACAAGTATCAAATATAGACCAAAATGAAAAAAGACGTATGAAAGAAAAAGAGTTAGCATATTTTAAAAGATCTCATGCATGGCTTACTACATATGCTCCATATGATAATCCACAGTATGTAGTAACTGTATTAGTTGAACATGGTGGTCATGGTGGTAGTGCCGCAGGTGGATATGTGAGTAAAATATATGATAAACTCATTGATATGGGATATATTAAATAAAAAATTATTATTAACAAATAACATTAGAATGTTATTTGTATGAATTAGTGTAGCCAGATCAATATCAATATTGGATGATAAACCTTTTATTATAGAAGGAATAGAGGTTTTTGTAAATTTTTCTATAGGAATAGAAAAGATTAGTACAAATAAATATCCACTAATTAATGCAGAATATGCTTTGGAAAATTCTAAAAAAATGGGTGGTCGTTTTTTTAGTTTTTAGTGATAAAAATATGGATTTTTCTTTAAATATTACTAGACGAGATCTATT
>CAZAOJ010000001.1:34478-36719 GCA_964486745.1 uncultured Arcobacteraceae bacterium | reverse complement strand
TTTTTAGTGATAAAAATATGGATTTTTCTTTAAATATTACTAGACGAGATCTATTGGAAGATAGTTTTAGTAAGTTTTTTTATGAAAAATTACAAGAATATAATATTAATGCAAATAGAGTGACATTAGAAGTACTAGAAAATATTACTGTTGGAGCACATCAATATAAAATACTAGATAATCTTAATATCTTAAAAGGTTTTGGTTGTAAAATAGCAGTTGATGATTTTATAAAATTAGATGCTGTATTTATTAAAAATATAGATATAAATAAAAATGATCAAACTGTTGTTTCTGCTATTGTAAGTATGTCAAAAGCACTTGGAATTAAAACTATTGCAGAATATGTAGATGTTTTAGATATATTAAAACTTAAAGGTATCGATATGATTCAGGGTTATTATGTAGGTAAACCTGAACCATATCTTATATAAGACTATTTTTCGTATAACTTTGATATAGGTCTTTGTATTATAGCTGGTACAAAGAATATAGATACCAGATATGCACTAATTGTCCCACCAACTAGTGCAACTCCTAATCCACCAAATACTGCATCTGTTGCAAGTAGTGAACTAGCAAATACAATAGCAAGTACTGTAAGTAATATTGGTTTTGCTCTTGTTGTAGTTGCAACTGCTATAGCATGATTTGGTTCCATATTATGTTGTTCAATTAATTGTTTTGTAAAATCAACAATTAGTAATGAGTTTCGTGAATTTATACCAATAAGACCGATAAATCCAATAAGGGATGTTGCAGTTAGATAAAATGTATCAACTGTAAATATATCCATGACTAAGTGTCCTAAAATAACTCCAATCAATGATATAAAACTTGATAATACAATTGCTCCAGCAAGTGAGAAGTTTTTATAATAAACAACCATAAGTAAAAATATTAAAACCAATGCACCAATAAATGCAATTCCTAATTCTATAAATGTATCAATAGTAACTTTTAATTCACCATCAAATACTACATCAAAAATTTCATTAGTTTTTTTATCTATAAATCTTAGGTTTAATAAATTTGTATGAGAAATTATATAATCATCTTGTAATTCATTCTCAAGCATTTCTCTGGCATCAAGTAGTGGATATATTTGACTATCTTTATTAGTTTGAGCAACTACATTTATCATATGATTTAAATTCTTTGATGTTATTGTAGAATCTTGTAGTACTTTTTCTATCGTAACAAATTCACTTAAAGGTACCATCATCCCTTGTTTATTCATAAGTTTTAAATTTGAAAGCTTATTACTTAATGCTTCTTTAGTAGAATCACTAATAATTCTTGTATCATCTAGTCTTAAAAATATTGGAATTTGATTTTCTACATTATTTTTATTTACTGCACCAATTTCCATACCTTCAAATGCAAGATATAAAATCTTTTTAACTTGTTCAATACCTACATGACTTTTTATAATTTTATTATTGTCTAGGTTTAATTGATATTTAGTGTATGGTTTATCAAATAAAATATCTATATCTACTAAAGTTTCTTGTTTTTTAAATACATCTTCTATTCGTTTAGATAGTTTATATCTACTTTGTAAAGATTTACCACCATAAACTTCTGCAACTACTTCAGCTAGAACTGGAGGACCAGCAGGAAGTTCCACAAATTTTATATTTGCATCATTTATAGAACATGTTTTTTGAATAGTTGGTCTAATTCTTGATATAAAGTTATAACTAGCTTCTTCTCTATGCTCTTTTCTCTCAATATTTATCATCATCTCAGCTACATTTTGAGATGCTTTTAATGCACTTCCTTTTACCATACCAGCGAAATCAAGTGGTTGACCTTCACCTAAAAATATTGATA
The DNA here is from genome assembly GCA_964486745.1 of uncultured Arcobacteraceae bacterium. GTDB lineage: Bacteria > Campylobacterota > Campylobacteria > Campylobacterales > Arcobacteraceae > JAYEFX01. Next base: position 34,883 of record CAZAOJ010000001.1, on the reverse strand, counting down.
TTGTATCAACAATAGATTCTTTTTGAAGCTGTTGGGCAATACATGTAGTAACTTCTTGTGTTTGGTATGTTGAAGATCCAACTGGTAAATCTACATATATTGAAAAACTATCAGAATCTTTTCCTGGAAGCATTTTTGCTTTTACTAGTTCTAATGGGATAAGATAAACTGATGCTGCAAAAAGTATTAAAGTTACTATATAAATTAGAGTTCTATTTAGTTTAGAATTTACAATTTTATAAATAAGTGCTTCTAGTTTTGATTTATGATGATGGCTCATTTAGACCCCTTTTTACTTAATAACTTATTTACTAAATATGGTGTAAATATATATGCCACAAATAAAGACATAAATAGTGCAATAGGTACAAATACAGGAAGTGGATGCATAAATTGACCCATCAT
>CAZAOJ010000001.1:0-34378 GCA_964486745.1 uncultured Arcobacteraceae bacterium | reverse complement strand
ACATATGCTATACCATCATTTGATAATTGTTCTTGAACTGATTCTAAATATGCAAATATTTCATTATTTATTACAACAGTATTCCCACCTTTTAACTTTGATATTGTCATAGTCGTTTGAATAATATTTTTTTTCTCTTTTGTATAAAGTTTTGCTATTTTTGTATTTTGAATATCGTTGCTCTTTTCAACTTTGGCTACATCTTTAAGGTAAATAGGAGAGTTCATATATGAAGCAATTATGATATTTTTTAGATCTTTAGTATCATTTATAGAACTTTTTACACCAAAAGTTATAAGTTTATGTTGAGCTGTTTTTGCATTTACACTTGGTAGTTCAAAAGATAAAGATTTAATCGATTCTACAATTTGTCCTAAAGATATATGAAAAGCTGAAAGTTTATGAATATCTACTAAAACATTATATTGTTCTTTTGATTCACCTTTTAAATCTACAATTGCCACATCTTTTATTTGATTTATTTTATGTGCAATTTTATTTATTTTTTGATAGATCTGTTCATTTGATAGATTTCCATATTTTGAATAAAATGCAATAGTAGCTACAGGTATATCTGTATCTATATCCATAGTTTTTATTATTGGTTGCATTGCACCTTTTGGCATAAGATCAATATTTCTCATAACTTGATCATATAGTTTTAAATCTGATTGAGATTTGTCTTGTCCTATATAGTATTGAACTTGGATAATTCCAACTGATTCTTTTGCATAAGAGTAGATATTTTCTATCCCCTTAATTGCTCTAATTTTTCGTTCAAGTGGCTCAACTATTACTTTTTGTATTTCAGATGCACTAGCTCCTGGCATGGCTACAATTACTGCACCACCACTTACTTTGATTTGAGGATTTTCTTCTCTTGGTGTTAGGTTTAAAGCCATATACCCAACAGCTAATATAAATATTCCTAATAAAAATGTTAAAGGATGATTTATAAATCCAGACGCAAGTTTTCCAGCTACATTGGTTTCTAAAGGTTTATTTTCCATCACTTTACCTATTTAGCATCTATAAATACTTTTGCATACATACCAGGATATACTGTTTTGTCAGTTTTAAATGCAATCTTAGCGGTAAAAGTATGTGTTAGAGGATTTGAACTAGGAATTATTGCTTTTATGCTACCTTTTATATCTATATCCATAGATGGTATTTGAATATTTACAGTTTGCCCCTCTTTAATATATTTTAGATCACTTTCTGATATTTGAGCATCAATTTTTAGGCTTGATAAATCAGTAAGTACCATGGCTGGCATACCTGGAATTGACATCTCTCCCGCTTTTATCATTTTTTTGATAATAACTCCATCATTTGGAGCATGTATTTTTAGATATCTATATTGATTATTTACTTCAGCAACTTGTGATTTAGCAATTTTTACCATATCTTTTAAGTTTTTTGCACCTAATTCTAATTGCTCTAATTCATATTTTGAAACTAAATCTTTTTTATATAATCTTTTAAATCTTTCATAATTTTGCTTCATAGAAAGATATTGATTTTGATACATTTGAACTCCAAGCAACGCTTGTCTTCTTTTGTTGTCAATCTCAGTTGAATCAATTGTGTAAAGCAATTGACCTCTTTTTACTTTATCTCCAGCAGCTACATTAACTGATTTTATAAATCCCATAAATCTACTTGTGATATATTTTTCATTATCTGAAATAACAGTTGCACTTAATTCAATAGTTCTAGCTTGAGCTAAACTTGCACTAATAATTAGTAAACTAAATAAAAATTTTCTTATCATATTCTAATCCTTTAAAGAGTAACCCATAGAGAGTTTTAAATTTGCACTAGCAATACTATATTCATATTTTGATAAAATTGTATTTGCTTGTGCTTCTTGTGTTTTTGCTTGTTCCATTAGTAAAGTATTCATAGAGATTAATTGATTTTTATACAACTCTTGACTTTTTTCTAAAATGTCTTCAGCTAATGCTTGAGCTTTTTGTTTTTGATGAAATATTTTTTCTTTTGCATTAAGAGTTAAAATGTTTTTCTGAATCTCCAGTTTTAGACCATTTTCCATATGGTTTAGATATAGCTGTGTTTGTTGATATTTGATTTTTGCTTTTTGTTTTTTAATACTTTTTAAATTACCATCAAATATTGTATATTTTAATCCAACTGCACCAAGATAGTAATCTTTATTGCTATTTAGGTTAAGAGTATTATCATTAAATCCATATTCAAAATGAGCGCCTATCATAGGATAATCTTCAGATGAATCATAATCAATTTTATGTTTCATAGTTTGTACATTGTATTGCATCCATTTATAGTCATCTCTATTAGAATAAGCTTGAGGATCTTTTGTATAACTTGCATCATCTATTACTTCAAAATCTTTTATATCGCTTATATTTTTATCATCTGTTAAAAAACGTAAATATGCAATTGCAAGATCAAAATTATTTTTTGCTTGAATCATTTTAGTATCAACATTCATATCATATACTGTTGCTTGTTTTACATCTATTTTTGTTACAAGTCCCTCTTTATTTAATTCTTTTGCAAAGTTTACAAAAGATGTTGTGGCTTGTTTTGCTTTTTTTATTGCTTTTATAAAATATTTTGCTGCAACTGCACCATTGTATGCTTTTAAAACTTCAATCTCTAGTTTTTTACTATCAAAAGTATATTTTGCTTGATTTGCCAAAATTTGAAGTTGTGCCATTTTTTTTGCATTTTGTAGTTTGTATCCTGTAAAAATAGGAACTTCATAAATAACTTTAGTTTCAAAATTAGTTCTCGCATCTGGATAATTTAAATCATCTGGTTGAGTTTGTAATACTTGATTGCCATCAAGTGGTACTCCCATCATCGCTGCACCAAGTGGAGCCAAGAAATCAGAAAATCCAAAATCACCAAAATTTGCTTCTCTTGAAGCTAGTTTCATACCAAAAACATAACCTGCATGATTGGTTCTACTTATATTTTCTTCAAATTTTAAAGCACCATAATTATAACTTTTTGCTTCAAGTAAAGATTGTTTTGCTTCATCAATATTTAATTTTTTTGCTTTAAGTTCTTTGTTGTTTTGAAGTGTTATATTTAAAGCATCAGAAAAATTTATTGGGTGCGCGTATAAAGTTATTGCTCCAATGATTGGAATCAATAGTAGTTTCATAGTTAACCTTATATATTAATTTAGTAAGAATTTTACATCAGATTTAATAAGATATTGTTTAATATAACATTAAATTATATTATAATCATTATAATTAATATGTAATTAAGTGACGATACTTCTAATTATTATAAGTAAAAGTAATATAAATTTAAGTAATATATAAAGGAAATCAGCATAAAATGTTGAGAAATATAATTATAAGGATTAAAATATGGCAAGACTTGTTATTTTAGGTGGTGGGGTTGCTGGTCATACTGCGGCATCATTCGCTGCAAAATGGTTAGGAAATTCGCATGAAGTTGTAGTAGTAACTCCAAATTCAAAATGGAACTGGATTCCATCAAATATTTGGGTTGGAGTTGGAGGTATGTCTAAAGAGGAAGTAACTTTTGATTTAGCACCAGTATATAGTAAAGCTGGGATTACTTATAATCAAGCAAAAGCTGTTTCTATTCACCCTGAAGGTGGAGAAAGTAGTGATAAACCGTATGTAACGGTTGAATCTACACTTCAATCTACACTTGGTGAAACTACTACTATTGAATATGATTATTTGATTAATGCTACTGGTCCAAAATTAAATTTTGATGCAACACCAGGTTTAGGTGATGGGAATGGTCAGATGGGTGAACATACTGTTTCAGTTTGTACTGCTGATCATGCTGTTCATGCTGCACATGAACTTGAAAAAGTTATTGAAAAGTTAAGACAGGGTGAAAAACAAAAAATCCTAGTAGGTACAGGTCATGGTATGTGTACATGTCAAGGTGCTGCATTTGAGTATATTTTTAATATTGAAAATGAATTAAGAAATAGAGGTGTGAGAGATCATGCTGAGTTAATTTGGATATCAAATGAACAATTCTTAGGTGACTTTGGTATGGGTGCTATGCATATTGATAGAGGTGGATATAGAACTCACTCTAAAATCTTTACTGAATCATTATTTACAGAACGTGGATTAAATTGGATTACACGAGCACATGTAAATAAAGTAGAAGAGGGTAAAATTACTTATGAAACACTTGAAGGTGATTTTGAAGAGCAAGAGTTTGATTTTGCTATGTTAATTCCACCATTTGCTGGTGTTGGATTAAAAGCTTACGATAAAGCAGGTGAAGATATCACTGCTACAATTTTTGCTCCAAATGGATTTATGAAAGTTGATGCAAATTACACTCCAAAACCTTTTGAAGAGTGGAGTGCAGATGATTGGCCTTCTACATTGCAGAATCCTACATATCCAAATATGTTTGCTGCTGGTATTGCTTTTGCACCACCACATCTTATTTCTCAGCCTGCTAGTTCACCAAATGGAACACCAATTAATCCTACACCACCAAGAACAGGAATGCCTAGTGCAATGATGGGTAAAGCAGTTGCTGCTTCTATTGTTGATATGATTAAAGGTAAATCTTCAACTCCAACTCATACAGCTAAAATGTCTGAAATGGGTGCAGCGTGTGTTGCAAGTACTGGTAAAGGATTATTTAGTGGAACAGCTGCTGCTATGACAGTTTATCCTGTAGTTCCAGATTATAAAGCATATCCAGAAACTGGTAGAGATCAAACTCTTACATTTGGTGAAGTTGGATTAGCTGGTCACTGGATTAAACATATTTTACATCACTTATTCTTGTGGAAAGCAAAACTAAAATTTGGTTGGGAATTAATTCCAGAATAGTAATTAAAGTTAAATGAAATAAAATAAAAAAAATAAAAAGGACTATAAATGAAACATGAAGTACAAGCGAATGCAAAAGCATATGAGCAAGCGTATTTTCCACCAAAACCAGATGGATTTACAAAATTTATGAGAACTTGTGTAATTTGGCAAGTGATTAGATTTTTAGTAATTAATCTAAAAATGGTTAAAATTATTTTTATCTCACATAAATAATAATATCAATAAAAGGGATTTAATCCCTTTTATTATGTAGAACAATCTGTTCAATAATAAATAAAATATATCCTATAATCAATCCCAATATAAAATCAAAAATAAACTGAGGCATAAAGTGTAAATTTTCACTATAGATATGGTGAAGATATTCAATATTGTGTGTTAATATTCCACCTGCAACTAAAAGCATAGCAATAGTTCCTATAACAGTTAATACTTTTATTATTTTTGGTAGGAATGCAACTAAAAAATCTCCAAATTTATCTTTTAAACTATCTTCAGTGCTTGTTTGAATAAGATAAAATCCAACATCATCCATACGTACTAAAAGTGCAACAATACCATATACACCAATAGTTGCAGCAATTGCTACTACACTTACGGCTATAATTTGTACACTTAAAGTTTGATCTACAACTGTTCCTAGTGCTATTACTACAATTTCAATAGATAATATAAAATCTGTAAGTATAGCACTTTTTATTTTCTGTTCTTCAGATAGTTTTTTAGTTTTTTTGGTTTTATGATTAAAAAATTTATGTAAAATATATTCATGAATTTTTTCTGCACCTTCAAATGCCAAATATAAACCACCTAAAATTAGTATAGGGGAAATCAACCATGGAGCAATTGCACTTAAAAAAAATGCTATAGGTAATATTATAAGTTTATTTTTAAAAGAACCTTTTGTAATTTGCCATAAAACTGGTAATTCTCGTGAAGCATGAAAACCAGCTGCTTTTTGTGCATTTAAGGCTAAATCATCTCCTAAAATTGGAGAAGTTTGTTTAATAGATGCTTTAGTAACAAGTGCAGCATCATCTAAAAGCATCCCAATATCATCTAATATTGCAAAAAAACCACCAGTCATGTTAGTTCAATCTCTCATCTCTTAGATTTTGTAAAGCACTAAGTTGACCATGACCTAAATAGATAATATAGAATACTGTTGCAAATAAAGCTACAAATGGTATCATAGATATAAAGTATAAAAGTAAAGTTCTTAATCTTATTTGATTAGTATTTAAAAATTTTATTTTAAATAATTCATCTTGTGTCATTTTAATATTTGAATTAACATCATAATTTAATAATTTATGAAAGAAGTAATAAAATGGCAAGTTAAAAGCTATAATATTTATTATAGGTATAAAATATAAAGGTATTAAAACAATAAATAAAATAATCATAATAAATATATGTTTTATAGGTGTAATAATAGAACCAATGAAGGAAGTATTCTCATTTAATTGGATACTTGGATAGTGCCTTTGTATTATTATATTTAATATATTTGGTGTTAAAAATCCAATAATAATCAATGCTATAAATACTGAAAACATCATAACAGCAATTGTTCCAACAGTATATACAAAAAAGCCTATAAGCCAAGAAGTAATAGAGTTTTTTAATAAAAACTCCATAATTGCACTACCACCTTGATATGTTTCATTTGTTGTTGTTATATCAGTAACACCATTATTGATTTGAGTTTGTGTATGTTGTATTTGTATTGTACTATTTTGAAGTGAATCTAAACTAGAATCAGCAATAATAAAAAATAGTGCATAAAAAATAACTATTGTAAATATAAAAGGTAAAAAAGCTAATTTAAGCATTGGCTTTGTAAAATAATCTTTTATAGAGTTTGTAAAAAGTGTAAATTCACTTATCATTAAAAATCCTTATATAGTAATACTAAATAATATCAAAAATCTTACATTATTTTGCTTAAATTTAAAATTACTTAAGTTATATCTATATGTTAAAGCGATACAATATTTTGACATCATTTTTAATTACCAAAGGTATATAGTGACAAAGCATAATAAAATATTTATTATTTTCTCAATTATTTTATTTACAATTATAAGTGGAAAACTCTATAAAGAATACTATACAAATAAAGAATTAAAAAATGTCATTATTCAAAATGAGGTAGATTCATTAATTTCTCTAATTAGTTCATTTAGAAAAACTTATCAAAATTTATTTATTACATATGATATTGCAGTTGATGATAAAACTGTAAATTTACTTCCTGTTAAAACTGTAAAAGAGATTAGTGAACAATTTAGTAAAACTTTAGGCGATAGAGCTATTATAAAAACAGTTTCGGATAGACCTAGGAATATTCAAAATCAAGCCAACAAAGATGAATTAAGAGTTATAGATTATTTTAATAATAATAAAGATAAAACATTTTATTTTGAAGACTTAGGTAATAATATATACTATTATGTTAAGCCACTATATATTACTCAACAATGCTTAAAGTGTCATGGAAAAAAAGAAGATGCACCTTTAACTATTCAAAAACGTTATAAAAATTCATATGATTATAAATTGGGAGAATTAAGAGGTATTACAACTATAACTATTAATAAAAATGATGTTATTAGTACATTAGATGAAGGATATTTAGTCAGTATTAAAGCCGCAATCGTAGTATATATACTGTTTTTATTGGCTATTTATTTTTTAATTAGAATTATTGTAAATAATAGTAAAGAATACTCAAGAACATTAGAAAATAAAATTATACAAAAAACAAATGAATTAAAGCATGAAAAAGAGTACATACATACTATTGTTGAATCAAATAATAATGCAATTATAGCAATTGATTCAGATTATAAAATACGAACATATAATAATAAAGCACAAATTATTTTTGGATATAAAAAGAGTGAAATGATCGGATATAATAATTTGTCAAAAATAATTGTAAAAAAATATTATAACTACTATATGTTACATCTAAAAGGTTATTTTGAAACTGGTAAAATTAACGAAATATTTAATAATGAACATTCAATTGTAGGGATTAATAAAAATAAAGAAGAGTTTCCTATTAGAATATCAATTGGATCAAATTATGATACAAAAGATACTATTGTTATTTTAAATATATCAGATATTACTCAAGAGAAAAAACAAGAAGAGATGCTGTATCAACAATCGAAAATGGTTTCTATGGGAGAAATGATTGGAAATATTGCACATCAATGGAGACAGCCATTATCTGTTATATCTGTAACAGCAACTGGTACAAAATTACAAAAAGAGATGGGTGTATTGTCTGATGATATGCTTATTGAAAATATGGATAATATAAATGCTAATACACAATTTCTATCAAAAACTATTGATGATTTTAGAAATTATATTAAAGGTGAAAGAGAACTAAAGGTATTTAATTTAAGTAAAGAGATAAATAGCTTTTTAAAATTAATTGATGCATCTAAAAAATCTCACCAAATTACTGTTATTAAAGACTTAGATAATAATATTGAGATTAACGGTTATCCAAATGAATTAGTACAATGCTTTATAAATATTTTTAATAATAGTAAAGATGCATTGGATAATATAGATGAAGAAAAAAGATTTTTATTTATTTCTTCAAAACAAGTAGATAATTATGCTTATATAATATTTAAAGATAATGCTGGTGGTATTAAAGAGAAAATTATAGGTAAAATTTTTGAACCTTATTTTACAACAAAGCATCAATCTCAAGGTACAGGATTGGGGCTTAGTATGACACATAGACTAATAACACAAGGTATGAATGGTACAATAGAAGCAAAAAATATTAAATATATTTATGAAGATAAAAAATATAAAGGTGCACAATTCACTATAACAATACCATTAAATTAATTGTGTTACAATTTGGTTGTATTTAATTTTAAAACTAAAAGGATATAAATTGAAAATTTTTAGTATAGTATTTGGGATAATTGTTACATTATTTGTTGGGCTATATTTATTTTTATTTACTAGTCTAGGACATGGTATAATTTTACCTATAATAGAGAATAACATAAAAGATGCAACACAACTTCAAAATGTAAAAGTAACAGATTTTTCTTTAACTCCAAGTTCTCTTGATATAGTTTTAGATATAGAAAAACAAAAAATTTCTGCAAATGCTAATTTTAGTTTAATATCTAAAACTCTTGATGCCAAATATGATGTAAAAATAGATGATTTAAGTAAGTTTAAAAAACTTGCTAAAACTGATATAAATGGGACATTTACAACTCATGGTAGTGTAAAAGGTAGTTTTAATGATATGAATATAGCTGGTTTAGCAAATGTAGCAAAAGGTGATATTAACTATAAATTAAACATAAATACTAATAACAAATCAATAAATGATATTATATTTGATATAAAAGACATCGATTTAGCAACACTTCTTACTATGGTAAATCAACCAAAATATATTGATGGAAAATTTGGTGCAAATGGTAAAATATCTTCACAAAATCTTGAAAATGTAGATTTTATTGCAAAAGTAAATGAGGGACAAGTAAATACACAAATTGTTAAAAAATCATTAGATATTGTAGTTCCTAAAAGTGATTTTAAATTAGATTCAAAAATAAATATTACTAATAAAGTAGGGGATTATAATATTGATTTAGCTTCATCTTTAGCTACAATTAAAAGTGATGGAAAAATTAATCTATTAAAACTAGGAATTGATAGTATTTATAAGCTAGATGTTAAAAGTTTAGCATTACTTGAACCTATTATTGGAATTAAATTAAATGGAGCTTTTAGTACAAATGGAACTATAAAAGGTGATAAAAAACTTATGATAATTGATGGTAAATCACCATTAGCATCAAGTAATACAAAGTATCATGTAGTTTTAAAAGATTTAAAACCAGATTTAATAAAAGCAAATATATCAAATGCCAAACTTGATAAATTATTATATACTTTAAATCAACCAAGTTTTGCCAAAGGTAATTTAGATGTAGTTGCAACTATAACTTCACTTGATAAATTGAGTGGTAAAATTGATACTACAATCAAAAAAGGTTTATTTAATCGTACTGTTATGAAAAAAGAGTTTGATATAAGTTTTCCAAAAAATCCAACATTTAATACTATAATTCATACAAATTTAGATGATAATATGGTTATATCAAATATCAATTTAAAAACTTTTGCAGCAAATTTAATTACTAAAAAAACTTCATTTGATATAACTAAAGCAAAGCTTACAACTGATTATCTTTTAAATATACCATCATTGGCAAAACTATATTTTGTTTCTGGACAAAAAATGAAAGGTAAAATGAGTATAAATGGAGATATTGTATTTGATAAAATAGTTTTAGCTACATTTCATTCTAAAAAATTTGGTGGAAATATTGATGGAAAACTTAATGATAATAAACTTAGTGTAAAAACTAAAAATATTCAATCTTTAAATCTTTTAGATACTATGTATTACCCAAAAATTTTTAAATCAACAATAGATGCTAATTTAGATTATAATTTACTTACTAAAAAAGGTTTATCTAAAGTAAATATGGTTAATGGTAAGTTTCTTACAAATGAAGCTATGACAACATTAAAAAACCTTACAAGCTATGATTTAACTTTAGAATTATACGAAAAATCTAGTTTAATTACAAAAATAGATGATACTATGCTTTATAGTACTCTTGATATGAAAAGTAAAAAAAGTCATATAGTATCAAAAAAATTAAATCTAAATACAGCAAAAAGTACAATTGATGCTGATATAAAAATAAAATATAGAAAATATGATTTAGGGGTAAAACTAGCTGGAGCTATATCTTCACCAAAAGTAAAAGTTGATGTTGGTGATCTTCTTAAAAATAAAGCAAAAGATGCTTTAAATAAAAAACTTGGGAAAAATGTAGAAAAAGAATTAAAACAAAAATTAAATGAAAAACTTGGTGAAGATGTGCGAAAAAATTTAGGTGGATTATTAAAAGGACTATTTTAAAAGTAGGGCAGTAGCCTTACTTTTTATACTATAGTTTGATGTAAAATAGAGATATTCTCTTTTTTTGATCTATCATTGTTTTTTACCATAGATTTTATATCATTTAGTGAGTATTTATTGCTATCATAAACAAATACATATATTTCATCATCACTTTTTAAAAAAGTCTTTTCTCCAAAATCTGTATAACTTGTAGCACCAATTGAAATAATCATACTTTTTGGATAATTACAACCTTTTAAATGCTTACTTAAATCTTCTAATGGACCATGATTTTCTTGAGTGTTTAGTTTATATATAATCCAATCTTTTAATTGATTATAAAAGTAGTTATACGTTAATACAGGACTATCTTCACCATACTCATTAATTTTGCCATCTCTTTTATGAAATGATGCTATATGGTAGCTATCCATAACTCCACCATTATTAAAAATATCAATTGGTAAAATATCAGAAGATATCCCTTTTGTATTTTTACCCCAATTCTTTTTTTCTGAGATTTTTTTTGCGTTTGGTTTTCTAATTGAACAATCATTATAAGCTGTAAAAAATTTTGGTATGATATCTATTACTTGATCATTTGCATATTGAATATCACATATTAAAGCAACTTCTGGTTCCATTTGTAGGTGACCATCAATATCTTTTGGTGCTATAATAGTGTCATTCGATAATGGATAGGTACCTAAAAATGATTTATTGTTTGGTAAATAAAATGGAAATATGCCTTTTGGTGCTTTTTCATCATCTACTTTTACATTCACAAAGTCTAAGCTTTCTCCTGCTTGTTCTAAATGGTGTGCAAAATTTCCAGCTATTCCAAAGCCTATAAACTCTTTTAAATGTTTTTTACTCATAATTATTTTATTTCCTTTATTTTACTTTTGTCATTAAATTATCTAAAATATTTAATGATTTATATGTTTTTGATAAATCAGTTGATTTTAATATTTTGTTACAGTCATTACATAGTGTTTCTAAATTCTCAAAATTGTATTGACCACCATTAGATACAGCTTTAAGTAGTACCACTTTTGCATCATTTAGTTTTAGTTTGTACCCACATCTTTGACAGATGTGTTTATCTCTTTGCCAAGTTAATTCTTTTCTTTTTGACCAATCAGTTGGTAGTTTATCTTTTATTGGTTTACAGTTTTCTAAATATGTTGACCATAAAAGATCATTTGATATAGATTTTTTTGTTTTTGATATATATTTGTAATTTATAAATTGCCAAACTAAATTTTCTATTATTAGTATTGATCTTGTTTGTGGATTTTTTTCATCTTTTGTATCTTCAATAATTTGTTTAAATTCAAATCTGATTTTTGGATAATTATTCTTTGTATATACCTTTAGATTATGTATAAAAGTTTTAAAATCATTGTTTTTATATATAAAGTTAACAATAGAATTTTTGTATATATATAATGGAATTAAGCAGATAATTATAAATGTTCCAAGAATGATAAAGTTTAAATCTAAAATCATATTTAATCCAATTATATGCTATTACAAGGATAGTTTTAATAAGTGTGCCCCTGACCAAGGAGCACGAAATACAATTTTAGTCTAAAGTAGATTAAAAAGTAGTAAATATTTCTATTATAAGTTCTCTTTTATGTATATTTTATTTTTATACATATTAATATCTGCTTGTTTTATAATATCATCTGCATCATCATATTGTTTAAATTCAATAATACCAAATGCAAATGTAAAATTAAATGTAGTATTTGAAGCATTTTTAGATTGTAAATTTTGTTTATAAAGCTTTGTTTGAATATTTGTCATATCAATTGTTAATTTTTGAATATTATTATTACTATTAAAAAGTATAATAAACTCATCTCCACCATATCTTATGATTGATATATTATAGCTTTTCAATTCATTTTGTAAATAGTTACATAAATATTTTAATACTTGATCACCAATTAAATGTCCAAAGTTATCATTTATTTGTTTAAATTTATTTAGATCTATAAAAGCTAGAAAACCATTATCATTGAAATTATTATGATTTAAATATATATCTTTAAACCATTTTCTATTATATACTTTTGTTAATGAATCAGTAAAAAGTTCTTTTTGTAAAAACTCTATCTCTTTTTTCATAAGTTCTATATCATATTGTATAGTTTTTAGTTCTTCACTGTTATTATTCTCTATAGCTTTTGTAGCTTGCTGAGTTGATTTATGAAATGAATCTAGGTTTTTATTTGTTTTATGTAGCACTTTATCTAGATTATTGAAATCTTGATTTAAATCGTCTAAAATAACATTATAATCTTCTAAATCAAGTCCTGTGATTGTAGCATTTTTTTCAAATTCTTGACTATAAGTTGAAGGCAGAACTATATCTTGATATTTTAGTGTTTTAAATGTATCAAATGTAATCTCTTTTAGTTTATTTGTCATTAAGAAACACCCCTTAAAGATATATGTCTTATATAATTATACATGAAGTTTATAAGATAAAGGTAAAATCATATAATTTTACCTTTATGTGTCTTTTTTATGTAAGAATAACTTAGTTAACAGTTACTTCTACAGGTGTACCTTCCCAGATACCATGTTTTGTACAGTAACCATGAGCTACAAGGTTTAATTTCTTACCTGTAGGGATGATTGTAAATGTAGTTGTATTATGAGCTTTAGTATTACCTAAAGTTCCTGGTATATAAGTAGCTTGAGCTAGTTTAGTATCACCATTAAAAAGTGTAATTGATTCGATATAATGATCAAAATCATCTGGATGAGTATATTCATTTCCCATTTTTACTGTTACTTCAAATGGCTCACCTGCAGTTGCAGTATCATTACAATGAATAAACGGAGAGTGTCTGTCTATTAAGTCTTTTTTAGCTTCTCTATCGATTTCGCTAATATCTTGATATTTATTAATTTTTGGCATATTATTTCCTTTTTTTGTTTTGTGAATTTTAGTATAATTTAAATTAATTAATTAAGACTAATTTAGTCTTAATTAGATAAATTAAGTAAAAAAAAAGGTAAGCATAAAACTTACCTTTTTAATTATTAACTTAAGCCTACTTGGACAATATTATGTTCAAGCCCTAATTTAGAGCTTTCAATACCTAGTGCAATTCCTACCATTTGTGGTAAGTGAAGTACTGGTATATGTACATCTCTACCTATCTCTTTACTAATTCCATGTTGTTGTACATCCATTCTTAGATGACAAAGTGGACATGGAGTTACCATTACATCAGCATTTTGATCAATAGCATCAGTCATAGCAGCCCCACTTAGTTTATTTGCAGTTTGTGGATTTTGTAACTCTACATGAAATCCACAACATTTATTTTTAGATTCATAATCAACTGCATTTCCACCAAGTGCATTTACTAGGTTATCTAGTGAAGTTGGTTTATATGCATTTTCTTTATTATTATTTGTATGATTATGTAATTCACTTGGTCGTATATTATGACACCCATAAAATGATGCAATATTAATATCTGTAAGTGGATTTGTTACTTGAGATGCTATTTTTTCATAACCATAATCATCTTGTAGTGCGTATAAAAAGTGTCTAACACTACTTGTACCTTTATATTCAAGGCCAACTTCAGCTAATTTCTCATTTACTTTTGCTCTTAATACTGGATCTTCATCTAATCTTTGTTTTGTCATTGCTGTATTTAGTTGACATGTATTACAAATTGTTACCATATCAAGACCTAATTTTTCTGCATAACAGATATTTCTAGCATTTAAAACTAATGATAAAAGTTCATCAAAATCTTGTAAATGTGAAGCTCCACAACAACTAGCTTCATCAAGAAGTACTAACTCAATTCCTAATTTTTCAGCAATAGCCATTGTAGATTTTAATAACTCTGGAGTACTTTCTCTTGCAGTACATCCTGTATATAATGCGTATTTATAATTACTCACATTGTCCCCTTAAAAGTTTGCTGTTGAACATGATTCAACTAGTTTTTGTATTTCATCTAAATTTTTAGATTTTGGCATATTCCATGGCATAACAATTTTACCTTTTTTGTACATTGCAATAGCTTCAGGTATATGTTTCATTACTCCAATATTTCCTTCAGAGTATCGCACTAGCTCACCTTCATCTAAGATACCATGTTTCTTAATAGACCATTTAAACCCAACAGCATGTCTTACTGCTACATTGTTATGAGCCATATTTTCTTGGAATGTTTCTTGATGTAATCTTGTAATTTTACTAATTGGACTTATCTCTTTTGGACAAGCTTCAGCACATTCATTACATTTTACACAATCCCAAATACCACTACCTAGTTCATTTACTGTTGCAATTCTTTCTCTTGTAGCACTATCTCTAGTATCTGCATTAAATCTGTACGCAATCGTAAGTGCTGCAGGTCCAAGGTAATCTTCATTTACTTCAACTGCAGGACAAGAGTAATAACAATTACCACATTGAATACAATAATCTGCTTCTTCTAATTTTTCTACCTCTTCTTGAGAAACTATATTTTCAAGTTCTGGATGCTCTACAATATCTGCTACTAAATATGGTTGAACAGTATCATATTTCTTCCAGAAATCAGCTTTATCAACAACCATATCTTTATATGCTCTTTTTGTACTTTGTGGTTCTAGAACTAATTCATCACCAAAAATTTGAGCTAATTCAAATACATTATCTTTACAAGCTAACGTTGCTTTTCCGTTTATTTTAACAGCACAAGATCCACAAATACCATGACGACAACTTCTTCTATAAGAAAAACTTCCATCATGTTCCCATTTATATCTGTTCATTACATCTAAAATTACTTCATCTTTAGAAACTTCCATAGTAACTGTGTCATAATGAGGTAAATAATCAGTATCTTTGTTAAATCTCCATACTTTAAATGTCAATTGTTTTGTTTGCATTATATCAACCCTCTCTTAGTATGTTCGTTCTGTTGGTTCATATTTACCTTGAACAACATCCATATGCTCAATAGTAATTTGATGATCTTTACACATATATGCCATAGTATGTACCATACAGTTTTCATCGTCTCTTGTTGGATAATCATCTCTAAAGTGTGCACCACGACTCTCTTTTCTATCAATAGCACCCTCAACAATGAAGTCTGCATAATCAAGCATATGTCCAAGTTCTATACACTCTTGAAGGTCAGTATTATATACACTTGAACTATCATCAAGTCTTACATCTTTAAATCTAGCTCTTAAACCTTTGATAATCTCTCTTTGTTTAATTAGTGATTCTTCAGTTCTAAATACACCTGCATTATCCGTCATAGATTCTTGTAATTCATTTCTAATATCTGGAACTCTTTCGTTTCCTGTATTTGTTAGGAAATGTTTCATCTCATCAAGAGTTTTTTGTGCATCTGATTCTTTTGCATCAACAAAAGAGATACCTTGTTTGATATCTTCTACAATTTGTTGCCCTACATGTCTTCCAAAAAATAGTGCTTCAAGTACAGAGTTTGCACCAAGTCTATTTGCTCCATGTACACTAACACAAGCACACTCTCCAGCAGCATAGAAACCTTCAACAAGTTCTTTTGTATTTTTTCTTACATGACCATGTTTATTTACTGGAATTCCACCCATAGAATAGTGTGCAGTAGCTGCAATAGAAATAGGCTCTTTAATCATATCTTGACCTAAAAATGTGATTGCAAGATCTCTAAGCTCTGGTAATCTCTCCATAATAAGATCTTTTCCAAGGTGTGTTAAATCAATCATTACATGATCTTTATTTTCTCCACATCCTCTACCTTCTAAAATCTCTTGAGTAATAGCTCTTGATACAACATCTCTTGAAGCTAGTTCCAATTTATTTGGAGCATATTTCTCCATAAATCGTTCCCCTTCAGAGTTGAAAAGTTTTCCACCTTCTCCACGTGCTGCTTCAGAGATTAGTACACCAGATCCAGCTATTCCTGTTGGATGAAATTGTACAAATTCCATATCTTCTAAAGGAAGTCCATGTCTTGCAACTATTGAAAGTGCATCACCAGTATTTGCATGTGCATTTGAATTTACTTTATAAGCTCTACCATATCCACCAGTTGCAAACATAACAGCTCTTGCATTAAAAATTGCAACTTCACTTGTTTTGATATCATATGCAACAACACCAGTAATTTTACCGTCAGTGTAAATAATATCAGCAACATACCACTCATCAAAGAAGTTTACACCATCTCTATTTGATTGTTCATATACTGTTTGAAGAAGTGTAAGTCCTGTTCTATCTTTTGCATAACAAGCTCTTGGCTTACTTTGTCCACCAAATGGTCTTTGACCAATTTTACCATTCTCATCTCTTGAGAAACATGCACCCATACGTTCAGCCCATCTAATAGTTTCAGGAGCACTAGAACACATAAGTTCAATAGCATCTTGATCACCTAAATAATCACTACCTTTAACTGTATCAAAGATATGTAAATCTACAGAATCTTCTTCACTAAGAGCAGCATTAATACCACCCTGAGCTGCACCTGAATGCGATCTTAGTGGATGTAGTTTTGTAAGTACACAGATATTTAGACCAGCTTCTCTTGCTTCTCGTGCCGCAGCACAACCAGCAAGACCAGCTCCAACGATCACAACATCATACTTATAAATTGGAATACTCATTTGTTACCTTTATAATGTAATTAAATATTGAATTTAGATTGATTTTATCTAATGTTTATAAAATTTGAAGTTAAATATGAAAATATACTTTTCAATATCCAACACAAATGTTACATAATGAAGCAGTATATAATCATAAATTTTTTTAATGGCTTAGCCTAAAAACTTACCACTACTTGTTCTTTGAGCATCCATTATCTCAATTTCTCTAGCACCAGATATTACAATTTCAGGATCAAGTGTATAATCAAGGTTTTCATCTCTTCCTTCATAGTCAACAGAATTTAAAATAACTTTTAATGATTCTAATCTTGCTTTTTGTTTATCATTTGATCTTATTATTGTCCATGGAGCATTATGTGAATGAGTTTGTTTAATCATTTTATATTTTGTATTTGTAAAATCATCCCATTTTTCTTGAGCTTGCATATCAATTTCACTTAGTTTCCATTGTCTTAACGGATCATTTTTTCTTCTTTCAAATCTTCGTGCTTGTTCATCTTTTGTAACACTATAGTAGAGTTTTATTAGAATCATCCCTTGACGTGTTAAATCCTTTTCAAAACCTTTAACACCTTTCATAAAATCATCATATTCTTTTTGTGTACAAAAATTAAATACATGTTCAACCATTGCTCTGTTATACCAAGATCTATCAAATAAAACTATTTCCCCACCTCTTGGAAAATGTTGTATATATTTTTGATAAAACCATTGAGTTTGTTGTTCTTGAGTTGGTTTTCCAAGGGCTACTACTCTATAGTGTTTCTCATCCATATATCTAGTAACTCTTCTTATTGTTCCACCTTTTCCAGCTGCATCTCTACCTTCAAATAATATAATCATTTTTTTATCTGTTTGTTCAAGATATTTTTGTAGTTTAATAAGTTCTGCTTGATATGGTTTAAGTGCTTGTTCCTGAGCCCTTTTATCTTGTGCTTTATTTGATTTTGATTTTTTGTATGTGTTTATAAGCTCTTCTAGTGAGATGTTATTTCCATCTATTTCTATAATTTCATTTAAATTTTTATTCATATATTAGTAATCCTTTATAAAGTGTATGTTTTATGTATTATACATCGATATATCTTAATTTGAAACTTTTTATACAACTATGATACAATACGCACCATGAATAAAGAAGATTTTTTTATAAAGCAATTTAAAGACTCTAAGATTATTGGTGATGATGGTGCAGTCGTTGGTAAATGGGTTTATAGTATGGATGCGTTTTGTCAAGATGTGCACTTTAAATTATCTTGGATGAGTTTAAAACAAATTGCAAAAAAAGCTATGCTTGTAAATATATCAGATGCTATTGTTATGAATGCAATTCCTAAATATGCACTTTTAAGTGTGGCAATTCCAAAAGATTTCACAAAAAAAGATTTAAAAAAACTTTCATCTGGTTTTAAAACTATTGCAAAACAGTTTAATATAGAGATTATTGGTGGAGATACAATTGCTAATGATAAATTAGATATATCTATTACAATTATTTCTAAAACAAAAAATCCAATATATAGAACTGGTACAAAAATTGGTGATATGGTTTGTTATACCAGTAGTTTAGGCAGTGTAAAAAAAGATCTTACTAGACTTTTAGGTAATAAAAAAATTAGTAAAAATTCAAAATTTATCACTCCTGATTTAAAAGCTAAATTTTTTTATAAAATAGCACCATATATAAATAGTGCTATGGATATATCAGATGGTTTGTTTTTTGAACTTGAAAGATTAAGTAAAGCTAATAATATAGGTTTTAAATTTTTTAAAAAAATTAAAAAAGATATAGGATGTAGTGGGGAAGAATATGAAATTCTTTTTACCTATAACAAAAAAAATAAACAAAAAATAAAAAAAATAGCAAAAAAATATAAAATAGATTTAAATATATGCGCAAGAGCAAAAAAAGGAAAATATAGATGCAAATGCAAGAAACACCACTTTTAGAGAATAAAACTTTACAATACTTTTTAAACCATAGTTCAATGGATGTATACTTCAAACAAAGTAAAGATGATTTTATAGTAACAGAAGTACCACTTTATGAATTTAGTGGAGAGGGTGAACACCTTATTATAAAGCTAAGAAAAAGAGATTTAGCAACTTGGGATGCTTTACAAATATTAAGCGACTATCTTGGATGTAAAAGTAGGGATATAGGATATGCTGGATTAAAAGATAAAAATGCAATGACTATACAATATCTTTCTATTCATAGAAAATTTGAAGAGAAATTAAAAACATTTGAACATAAAAATATAAAAATACTTGAAACAACATATCATAATAATAAGATAAAAATAGGGCACTTAAAAGGGAATAAGTTTTTTATAAGACTTAAACATGTAAGCCCTGTAAATGCGAAAAAAATTGAAGAAGTTCTAGGAAATATTGTAACATATGGTATGCCAAATTATTTTGGTTTTCAAAGATTTGGTATAGATAAAGATAATTTTATTAAAGGCTATGAAATTATTCATGGTAAACGAAGAGAAAAAAATAGAAAATTATCTAAAATGTTTGTAAGTGCATATCAAAGTTATCTATTTAACAATTGGTTATCAAAAAGAATAGAAATAAGTAAACTAATAGAATCATTTGAAGCAAAATCTATCTCAGGTGAATTAGGTCTTGAAGTTGACTTAATAAAACAGTTACAAGATCAAGAACACCCTTTTAAAATTCTTCCTGGTGATGTTATGAGTCATTATCCCTATGGTAAAATATTTTATGCTGAAGATATTCAAAGTGAATCTACTAAATTTACTGCATTTGATAGAGTTCCAACAGGACTATTACCTGGAAAAAAATCAAAACTTGCTGTTGATATAGCTAGATCTATTGAAGAAAAGTTTGATGATGAGATTAAAATTGTTGATGGTACAAGAAGGTATGCTTGGGTATTTCCAACTGAAATGCAAAGTAATTATAAAGAGGAACAAAACCATATGGAATTGAATTTCTTTTTGCCAAAAGGTTCTTATGCTACAGTACTGATTGAGCAAATTATACACTAAATTTTAGTGTATAATTTATATATTAGTTATCTCTAATAACTGTTCCAATACCTTCACTAGTAAAGATTTCAAGTAAAAGTGAATGTTCAATTCTTCCATCAATAATATGTGCTTTTTCAACACCTGCTTCAACAGCTTCTAAACATGCATCAACTTTAGGAATCATACCTCCAATTATAGTTTGGTCATCTTTATACTCTTGAATTTGTTTTTTTGTAAGTGTACTTAATAGCTCTTTTTCTTTATTTAGTACACCTTTTATATCTGTTAAAAATATTACTTTTTTTGCTTTTAGGCTTCCAGCTATTTTACTAGCTGCTAAATCTGCATTTATATTATATCCAGGATGATTTATTTCGTCACCAGAAGCAATTGGAGCAATTACAGGTATGAATTTTTCATCTAAGATATTATGTACTACTTTATTATCTATATTTACAATATCACCCACAAGGCCATATTTTCCATTTTCTTTTGGAACTGCACTTATGAAATTTGCATCTTTTCCTGTAATACCTAAAGCTTTAGATCCATGCATATTAAGTAGGGTTGTTATCTCTTTATTGATATTTCCACTTAATACCATCTCAACTACTTCCATAATCTCTTTAGTAGTAACTCTCATACCATCTACAAATTCACTTTTTATTTCAAGTTTATCAAGTAAGTCATTTATTTTTTTACCACCACCATGCACAATTACAGGCTTAATCCCAACAAGATGAAGTAGAATAATATCTTGTGCAAACTTATTTTTAAGTTCTGGATTTATTTGAGCTGAACCACCATATTTAATTACAAAAATCTGATCTTTGTATTTTTTTATATAAGGTAGTGCTTCTAATAATAGTTTGGCTTGATCTATTTTTCTTTGCATCTTTAGTTATTCCCCATTTGTGCTATTAGTTTTGCTATTTCATCATCATCAACTAAATCATCAGTATCGTTATCTCCTGCAATATGTTTTGCAGTTGAAGTATTTGTATTATTTGGATTTAATTCACAAATCACTCTTTGAATTCTTTGTACATGAAAATCTTGAGATTGCATAGATGACATTGTATTAAATATATTATTTTTAATTGCCTCTATATCTTTATTTAACTCTTTACTCTCAGATAAAAATTCTAATTTATCCAGAACTATATCTAAGTGCTCAAGTACTTCTTGAGCCATTTTTTCAGAGTCATTAATAACCATATTTAATTGTTCTATAATCTCATCATGATTATAGTGTTTATGTGTATGTCCATCAGTTTGATCATTTAAATCTATATTCATTTTTTATCCTATATTATTAGATGTGCAAGCATCTTTTTTAATTTTATTTAATGTTCCAAAAATTCTTAAACATTCTATTTCTACACCTTTTGCTAAATTATTTAATTCACTATTTGGTTTTCTTTGAATATTTGCATCATTTAATGATTGCATTAGTTTTTGTAAATTTGAACTTAATACTTGTAGTTCATTTAAAGAATTTGTATCTAAGTCTTGATGAGAAGATATATATTTTTGTATCCACTCTTGCATAACTTTACTTTGTGTTATGTGTTTATCTGAAAAATTCCCAAGATCAGAGTATAGATTATCTTTTAGTTTTAATATATCTACTTTTATATTAGCTGTATCATATACTAAATCAACATCACAAACACCTTGTCTTGCTTCTTCTAAATAATTTGCTCTTGAAGCTGCAGTTACTAGTGAATCTGACATATTAGATATTTGCGTAGACATATCTGAAATATCACTTGCTACGTGTGCATTTTGTTGAGTAGCTTTATCAAGTAAATTAACCGCATCATTAATTTGATTTATTCCTCTTTCTTGTTCTTTACTTGCATTTGCAACTTGTTCTATCATTTTTATAGTTTCTTGAATATGAGCATTTAATGTTTCATAACCATTTATCATATTTGTAGATATTTCTTGACCCTGACTAGCTTTTGCTGTTGCAACTTCTACTATATCTTTAATTTCTTTTGCAGCTTCAGCAGATCTTGAAGCAAGGTTTCGTACCTCTTGAGCAACAACGGCAAACCCTTTTCCTGCTTCTCCTGCCGTTGCAGCTTCAACAGCAGCATTTAGACTTAAAATATTTGTTTGAAATGCTATTTGATCAATTACTTCAATTGCGTGATTAATTGAAGATACTTTTTCATTAATCTCTTCCATTGCACTTGCAGTTGTACTTGCAAGTTTCATACCATTTGTTGATGAACTATTTACACTTAGAGCTAATTGTGCCATTTGTGCTGTAGTTTGTGTATTTGATTTTATATTTCCAGTAATTTGTTCAAGTGCCGCTGCTGTTTCTTCAAGTGAAGCAGCTTGTTGATTAGATGATGTTGATAGATTATTAGATGCTGATGAAAGAGTATGTATTTGATCTTGTAGTGAATCACCAGTATTCATAATCATAGCTAAAATTTCTGAAGTGTTGTTTCCTACAAGTTTAATACCAGCTGCTACTGAACCTAAATCTCCATATATACTTTTATCATCAATTTTAAAATCAAAATTTGATTCAGAATAATTTCTTAAAGTATTGTTTATTTTATCTAAAGTTGTTTTTGTTTGATCAATCATATTATTAAGATTATTTTTCATAACTTCTACATGAGGGTTATGAGCTTCACTTTGTACTTTATATACAAAAAAACCATTTCCAGTTTTTTCTAATACATCATTTGCTTCTTCAATAACAATTTCATCTTCTTTTAATCCAGCATTAACTTTATCCATATATTTATTAAAAAGTATTGCAACTTCTCCTATTTCATCTTTTGATACAACGTCAAGACGAATATTTGTATCGTTTGATTTAATTAAAGATTCAAATCCATTTTTAAGCCCATCGATTGGTTTTGTAGCATTTCTTACAACATAAAAAATAATACCTAAAGTAAGCCAACCTAATGCTGTTGAGACAATTAAAATAGATAATATAATACTATTTAATTCGCTATCTGATTCTTCAAGTGAAAATGTTAAATCCATTACACCAATTACATCTCCAACATTTTGATTTGCATGACACATTAGACAATCTTTTGTTGCAATCATTGGTTTAATTAATCTTAATGTATGCAAATTATTATTATTTTCAATAACTTGTTCTTTTTTGCTATTCATAGTATGTAATATATTTGTATCATTAGTATATTTTGCACCAGGAGAATACATTTCAATAAGAGGTTTACTTTTTGCTACAGTTAGGTTAGTCACACCTTTTATTTTTCTTGCTTCATCCTCAGCAGCTTTTATAACAGCTGGATCACCACTATTCATAGCATTTCTTAGACTTTGAAACATTGCAGTGTTTAGCATTTCTAAGTTTGCTTTTGTTGATTTTATGGAGTTTTCTTTAACAGTCGAAGTTGTTAAAAATAGAATTGCTAAACTACTAATTGTCATTAATATAAATAGTGCAGCTAAGATTTTTGTACTTATTTTTTTCGTGATAAATTTAAACATTTTTTTTCCTAAAATTTAAGCTGCATTATTATATAATAAATTCTATTAAAAAAGTACATTAATTATAAAAATAATATTTAAAGAAGAATAAATGATAGTAGCATTAGAGGGTTTGATAGAAAAAAAAGAGCCAACAAACATACACTTAAATGTAAATGGAATTACATATGAAGTATTTGTATCACTTAATTGTAGTGCAAAAATAACTAACGATAAAATTAAATTACATATAACCCATATAATTAGAGAAGATTCTCAGTCATTATATGGTTTTATTACAAATAGTGAAAAAAAGATTTTTGATACAGTGATAAAAATAAATGGTGTTGGACCAAAAGTTGCACTTGCAATTTGTTCAACATTTACACCAGAAGATTTTGCACAAATTATTAGTGCAAATGATGTAGCTATGTTAAAAAAAGTTCCAGGTATTGGACCAAAAGGTGCTAGTAGAATACTTGTAGAATTAAGTGGAATAGTTATAGATGGATTAGAAAACAATACATCTTCTAGTGCTAGTCATATGGAAGCTAGTATGGCATTAGAATCACTTGGATTTAAAAAAGATATTATAAATAAAGCTTTAAATCAATGTAGTGCAACTACAACAGCAGATTTAGTTAAAGAAGCTTTGAAAAAATTACAAAAATAGGAAAATTATTGAAAAAATTAGCAATTTTATTTGGAAGCCAAAGTTATGAGCATGAAATAAGCATCGTTAGTGCAATAGCAATGAAAAAAGTTCTTAATAATGAACTTGTTTTTATCTTTATTGATAAAAATAGGGAATATTATCATATTCCTACAAGTACTATTACATCTAAAATATTTAGTAGTGGAGAATATAAAAAATGTGATAAGCTTTTTTTAACTCAAGATGGTTTTGCATCAAAAGGTTTATTTGGGTCAAAACCATTAGAATTTGATACTTTAATAAATTTAGTACATGGACAAGATGGTGAGGATGGAACATTATCTGGAATTTTAAAATTCTATCATATACCTTATATTGGTCCTAGAGTTGAAGCGTGTGTTGTATCGTTTGATAAATTTGTTACAAAAACTTATGCACAAAATTGTGATGTAAAAGTACTTTCATATCAATATTTTCATAAAGATCAAGAGATAAATATAGATGATTTTCCTTGTATAATAAAGCCAACTAAGCTAGGTAGTAGTTTAGGAATAAGTATAGTAAAAGATAGTTCAGAGCTTGATTATGCTTTGGATACTGCTTTTGAATTTGATGATACTATAATTGTAGAACCATTTGTACAAGATGTGAAAGAGTATAACCTAGCTGGAACTAAAATTGATGGTAAATTTATTTTTTCAATAGTTGAAGAACCTTCAAAAGAAGAGTTTTTAGATTTTGAGAAAAAATATTTGGACTTTAATAGAACTTCTCAAGTTAATCAAGCTGAAATAGATGAAAATTTAACAAAAAAATTAAAAGATAATTTTATAAAGATTTATAATAGTACATTTGAAGGTGCAATAATTAGATGTGATTTCTTTGTGGTTGATAATGAAGTATATCTAAATGAGATAAATCCAATTCCTGGAAGTATGGCAAATTATCTTTTTAATGATTTTAATAAGCTAGTAAATGACTTAACAAACTCTTTGCCAAAAGAAAAAATTATAAATATTAATTATGAATATGTAAATCAAATTCAAAAAGCAAAAGGAAAATAGATTAGATATCTAGTTTTTTCAATATTTTTTGTAGTTTTTAGTTTTGCAAATAATATAGATCAAAACCAATTAAAAAAGATGATAGCCAATATGCTTATTGTTGGTTTTGATGGTACTTATATAAATAATAACTCACAAATATGTAAAGATATAAAATATAATAACCTTTTAGGTGTAATTTTATTTGAAAAGAATATAAATAGTAAAAAACAACTCAAGCAATTAACTAAAAATCTACAAAATTGTAATAAATCAAAAAATCTATTAATTAGTATTGACCAAGAGGGTGGAAAAGTTCAAAGAATAAAATCAAAATATGGTTTTAAAGGAAAATATCCAAGCGCATCTACTATATCACATAAATCATCAGTTCAAGTAAAAAAGATATACACAAGAATGGCAAAAGAATTAAATAGTGTTGGTATAAATTATAATCTTGCGCCTGTTGTTGATCTGAAAATAAATAAACAAAATAAAGTGATTGTTAAAAAACGACGTTCATATGGTTCTAATCCTAAAGTTGTAGTTAAATATAGTTCAATATTTATAGATGCTATGAATGAAAATAATATAATTACATCCTTAAAACATTTTCCTGGACATGGTTCATCAAAAGGTGATACACATAAGGGATTTGTAGATGTATCAAATCTTTGGAATAAAAAAGAGCTAGAACCATACAAAGTATTAATTAAAAATAATACTGTAGATACTATTATGGTGGCACACGTATTTAATAAACATATTGATAAAAAATATCCTGCAACTTTATCATTTAACACTATTACTAAGCTTTTAAGATGGCATTTGGATTATCATGGTGTAGTAATTAGTGATGATTTACAAATGGGTGCAATTACTTCAAAGTATAGTTTAAAACAAGTATTAAAATTAGCTATAAATGCTGGAAATGATATTTTGTTATTTGGAAATCAGTTAAATAAGGAAAAAATAATTTCAGTTAGTCAAATTGTTGATACCGTAATCCAACTAATAAAAGAGAATAAAATTGATATAAAAAATATTATTAAAGCAAATAATAGAATAAAAAAATTAAAGGAAAAATTCCTTTAATTTTTTATCCATACATTAAATTTGGAAGCCAAAGACTAATGATTGGTATATAAGTTACAAGTAATAATCCTACAAATATAGTAAGAGTCCAAGGCCAAGCTGCAACTATTACTTCTTTCATAGACATACCTGTAAGACTACTAGTTACAAATAGGTTTAATCCAACAGGTGGGGATATCATACCAAGTTCCATATTGATTGTTATCATTATACCAAAGTGTATTGGATTAACTCCAAGAGCTACTGCAACAGGAAGTAATAGCGGTACCATAATCATAATAATTGCAGATGGTTCCATAAAAGCTCCAGCAACTATAAGTAAAATATTTACAAATACTAAGAACATAATCATACTAACATTTGCGTCAACTAGTGTTTGAGTGATAGTTTGAGGTACATTTTGTAAAGTTAAAAAGTGTGCAAAAAGCATAGCATTTGCAATAATAAACATAATCATTGCTGTAGTTTTTGCACTATCTAAAGATATTGTAAAAAAATCTTTAAATTTTATATCTCTATATATAAATACAGATATAAAAAATGCCCAAACTGCTGCAACTGCCGCCGCTTCAGTTGGAGTAAATATACCTCCATATATACCACCAATAACTATAACTATAGTCATAAGTCCCCAAGAAGCATCTTTCATTTTTTCTAGTCTAACTTTAAATGGTTGTGGGTCAGTTCTTTTAAATCCAAGTCTTCTTGCCCCTATATACGTAACAAACATAAGCATAGATCCAAGCATAAGTCCAGGAATAACCCCAGCCATAAATAATTTACCAATACTTACTTCAGCAGTTACCCCATATACAATAAGTACAATAGAAGGTGGTATTAATATACCAAGACTTCCTGAAGTAGCAATTGTACCAACTGCATATTTTCTAGGATATCCAGCACTTTGAATTGCACCAAACATAATAGATCCAATAGCTACAACAGTTGCAGGAGAACTTCCTGAAACAGCTGCAAAGATAATAGATGCAAAAATAGCTGCAATTGGTAAACCACCAGGAAGATGTCCTACAATAGATTTTGCAAACTCGATGATTCTATTTGCACTACTTCCTTTACTTAGAAGATTTCCAGCAAGTATAAACATAGGAATAGCCATAAGTGAATAGTGATCCACTTTCTCAAACATCATTGATGATATTTCCATTGGACTTATATCTGTAAAAAACATCATAGATGTAAAAGTTGAAGCACCAAGTGCTATAGCAATAGGTGCACCAAAAAGAAGTAAACCAAAGAATAAACTAAATAATACAACTACACTCATAGCATTCCACCTGTTTTTTTATCAACTGCTTTAACAATTTCTTCAATATTTATAACTTCTTCAATAAACTCATCTTGTTCACTTTTAAATACTAATTTATCTGCTGGAGTTTTTATTAATTTGATAATATGTTCAAATACTCTAAATGCACCAAATGCAAATGATATAGGAATAACCAAATAAGGGATCCACATAGGAATTTCTAAATCGATTGAAGTTTCTTCCATCTCATGAACTAATAAAAGATATTCATATCCATAATAAGAAACTGCACATAAAAAAATAAAGCTTACAACTCTACTAAGTAATAATGATATTTTTGATACTTTTTTAGGTACATTCTCAATAAACAGATTGATTGTAATATGTCCATCTATTCTAAAACAATAAGCTGCTGCAAAAAACATACTCCATATAAAAAAGTATACAGTTAACTCTGCTGCCCATGTAAAAGAATAATTAAATCCATATCTAGCCACAACATTGGTAAATGCTAGAGCTACTCCAGCAATAATACCAAATGTTGCGATAGAAACGTTTATATATCCAATTATATTACTAAATAATTTAAATATATTTTTCATAACTATTTTGTGTTAATCGCAGCTTCAATTAGATCTTTACCAATTTTTTTATTATCATAAAATTGTGGATAGATAGGACTAACTGCATCTCTCCATTTTTGGATTTGATCTTTTGTTAGGTAATGAATTTTAAGTTTACCAGTTTTATCAGCATACTCTTTAATTTTTGCAAATTGAGAATCATTTAATTCATTTGCTAATACTCTTTCTTTAGCAGTTGCTTCAGCCATAGCTTGTTTTACATTTGCTTGTAAATCTGCAGGAAGTGAGTTCCAGAATTTTTTAGACATAACAACTAAATATCCTAAGTATCCATGATTTGTTATAGATAAATCAGTTTGTACTTCATAGAATTTTTTAGTATAGATGTTTGAAATTGTATTTTCTTGACCATCAATTACGTGCTGTGCAAGTGCTGAATATACTTCAGAAAATGGCATCATTTGTGGATTTGCTCCAACTGCTTTGAATTGAGCTTCAAGAACTTTAGAACTCATAATTCTAAATTTTTGACCTTTTGCATCACTTGGTTCAATAAGTGCTTTTTTTGATGAACTTAATTGTTTGAAGTTATTATCCCAAAAGTCAAGCGCAACTATACCTTTTTTTGTAACCATATCTTTTAGTTTAGCACCAACTGCACTATCTTGTACTTTATGTAAGTGATCAGCATCTCTAAATAGAAATGGTAAATCAAATAAAGCTAACTGTGGTACGATTTTACCAAATTTTGAAAATGATGGACAAGCCATTTGAACAGAATTCATTCTGATTGCTTTTAAAACTTGCTTATCATTGTAAAGTTGTTTTGATGGATATACTTGTACATCAATCTTTCCACCACTTAATTCTTCTAATCTTTGTTCAAAGAATTTTGCAGCTTGACCTTTTGGTGTATTTTCACTTACAACGTGTGAAAATTTTAAAGTATAATCTGCTGCCATACCTGCTGTTGCAATTACTGCAGCTGCTACTGTTCCTAAAATGATTTTTTTCATATTTTCTCCTAATGTTTTATTTAAATACATTATAAACTATGAAAATGTTTTATTTATGTAAAATCAGTCTACTTTAAGTTTAGAAAGAAATTTAATTATTTTATGTTACAAATAGAAACATAAAATACTATGATTGTATTAAATACCCTTCATTTTGGATATTTTTGATTAGATCTAATGGGATTTTTTTACGTAAATTTTTAATAAAAAGTCTTAAAGCATTTTGACTCATCTTTTTTCCATTCCAAAGTTTGTCTTCAATCTCATCATATGTTACAAGTGCATTTTTTTCTAAAAGGAGTTGAATAAAGTTGTTTTCTTTATTGGTAAGTAAAAATTCCTCACCATCATATGTTATACTATTTTTACTTTGATTATAAATACAATTTGAACTAAGACTTAAAAGATTAGATCTTTTATTTTTAGATAAAAATAGTTCAAAAACTTCTTCTAATTTGGTTTGAGTAATTGGTTTTACAATATATTTTAATAGGTTTAGTTCAACTGATGTTAGTATGTCATCTACTTCTGTATAGGCACTGATGATAACAATATCTGTTTTTTGATCTATCTTTCTAATCTCCTGTAGCATTTGTATACCACTCATATATGGCATTTTTACATCAGTGATGATTAAATCAGGTGCATACTTCTTATACTTTTCCAATCCATCTTGTCCATCTATTGCTATATGTACTTTTTTGAAATATAATGATAAAATCTCTTCTAAATTATCTCTTATACCTTTTTCATTTTCTACAAAAAGAAGAGTATAACTTGATAAGCTATTTAAAAAATTTTGATTCATATAAGGAGCCTTCTATTTTTTTTCAACATAAAAATATTGCAAAAACTATTGTTTTTACTTTTGTTTCCATAATTTTAGCAAATAGTTTATTAATTTCATTCTTTTATATTAATAATAAATATGATGAATATGATAAATATATAGTAAAATTGAAAAATGAACAGTTAAAATTACAACAAAAAGATATAAAAGAACAAATTGATACTATTGTTTCAATCATTGATTATCGGTATAAAACAACAAATGATAAGAGTTATTTAGTACAAGATTTAATTAATTGGATAAATTCTATTTCATATGATATGCAAAAGAGTGATTATATTTTTGTTTATAAATTAAGAGATATAAATGGTGGAAATAATTTTGCAGAGCTTCTTATAAATCCAAATAGGCCTGATCTATTAGGAAAGTATTTATCAGATGATTATGAGGATGCAAAAGGTAAGAAATTTAGAAAAGAGTTTTTAAAAGGTATAAGAAGAAATAATGAATCTTTTGTAACTTATGCATATAAAAAACCTTCTACGGGTGAAGTTATAGAAAAAATTTCATATTTTAAATATTATAAACCTTTAAATTGGATTGTAGCAAAAGGTGTGTATGCAGATGATATAGCTTCACAAGTTGAAGAATTGAAACAACAATATGAAATTAGTGTAAAAAAACAGATAAAACAAAATGTATATTCTTTCTTTGCAGTATTTATTATTGCAGTATTTATTGCATATTTTATGGGAAGACGAATTGAACATATTTTAGACCAAAAAGATAAAGAGGTTGATAATAAAAGAATTCAACTTGAAAATTTAAATAAAACACTGCAATCACAAGTGGAAAGTGAAGTTAAAAAAGCTAGTGATCAAGAAAAAATATTGATGCAAAAATCAAAGTTTATAGCTATGGGAGAGATGATTAGTAATATTGCTCATCAGTGGAGGCAGCCAATTTCTGAACTATCTGTAATATTTATGAATATAAAAATGAGATATGATTTAAATAAATTAGATCAAAAATTTATGGATAATAAAGCAAAAGAGAGTGAATATTTACTTGAATATATGTCAACAACTATTGATGATTTTAGAACATTTTTTAAACCAAATAAACAAAAAGAAGAATTTGAAATAGATCAAGTAATAGAGGCAGTTTTACATATAGTTGGTTTAACTATACAAAGTAATGATATAAAAATTATATATGATAAACAAGATGATTTAGTTTATTGTGGTTATCCAAATGAACTTGAACAAGCTGTATTAAATATAATAAGTAATGCAAAAGATGCATTAATAGAACAAAAAATTAAAAATGCATATATTAAAATAGATACATATAGAAAGGATAATAGTATATGTATAACAATAAGAGATAATGCCAATGGTATTCAAACAAAACCAATTGAGACTATATTTGAACCATATTTCACAACTAAAGAGGATCATAATGGTACAGGAATTGGATTATATATGACTAAAATGATTGTAGAAAAAAATATGCATGGTAAACTGAGTGTTGAGAATATATCATGTGGTGCAAAATTTTTAATTTTATTACCTGATAATTTTGATAATTTTAAATAATTTATTTAGTTCTAAAAGCTATTAATTAGTTTAAAAAAATATTATAATAATTATATTTAAGTAATATTTAATTATAATAACATCAAAGGTAAATTCTTATTTATATTAAGGAGTTTAGACATGAAAAGAGAAGTTTATTTATATCAAAATAATATTTGGGATAAAGAACTTGATACAACTTTAGATTCTAAGAATTCATTAATTATTTGTTTTGGAAGTTCTGATTTTAATAAAGTAGAAAATGGACTTAAAGAAATAACAAATAAATTTAAGCAATCTATTATAATAGGGTGCTCAACATCTGGTGAAATCTATCAAGATAGATTATATGATGGTGTATTGAGTGTTGTAATTATAAAATTTGATAAAACAAAACTAAAATTAAATATATCTAAAATAGATGATATGGATAAATCATATGAAATTGGATCTAATATTGCAAATGATTTGTATAATGAAAATTTAAAATCAGTATTTATTTTATGTGATGGCTTAAATGTAAATGGAACAAGATTAACAAAAGGTATTTCAAAAATATTTGAAGATAAAGTAATAGTAACTGGTGGATTAGCTGGTGATGGTGAAAAATTTCATAAGACATGGCTTATTGTTGATGATAAAGCACAAACTAATTATATTACTTGTGTTGGATTTTATGGTGATGATATAAATATTGCATATGGTAGTCAAGGTGGATGGAAAGAGTTTGGAAAAGAAAGAATTACAACTAAAGCACATAATAATATTTTATATGAACTAGATGGTGAACCTGCACTTGAAGTTTATAAAAGGTATTTAGGTGATGAAGCTAATGATTTGCCAGCATCAGGGCTATTATATCCTCTTGAAATAATAGAAGAAAATTCAAAAGATATAAAAGTAAGAGCAATTTTATCAATAGATGAAAAAACACAATCAATTGGTTTTGCTGCAGATATTCCTCAAAATACAAAAGTAAAATTTATGAGGGCAAGTTTTAATCAATTGATTGATGGTGCAAAAAGATCTGCACATGATATATCTTTTGATGATTATAAAGGACAAGATGCAGTAAATATAGCAGTTAGTTGTGCTGGAAGAAGAATTGTACTTGGACAAAAAACAGAAGATGAACTCGAAGCCGTCTTTGATAATTTTGGTCAAAATGTTAAACAAATAGGATTTTATTCTTATGGTGAGATCTCGCCTCTATCAAATGGAATTTGCGATTTTCAAAATCAGACAATGACTTTAACTTTTATATGGGAAAATTAATTTGAAAATTAAAAGTAAATTATTAAAAAGACAACTTAAAAAATCTAATCTATTAGATTCTGAATTACTCAATGATGAGAGAATTGTTAATTTTTTGGATTTGGTTCAATCTTGGTATGATGATAGTGATAAAAATACTTATAGGCTTGAACGAAGTTTAAATCTTTCAATAAAAGAGTTAGAAGAGGTAAATAAAAATTTAAAAGAAATAATTGCTAGTGAAGTTAAAAAGAATATACAAAAAGAACAATTGATGTTTGAACAATCTAAGATGGTAGAAATGGGTGAGATGATAGCAAATATTGCTCATCAATGGAGACAACCACTAAGTATTATTTCAACTTCAGCTACAGGCATTATATTGCATAGAGAGCTTGGAAATGTAGATATAGAAAAAGAAAATGAGATTTTGATGTCTATAAATGATGCTGCTCAATATTTATCAAAAACTATAGATGATTTTAGAGATTTTATAGAAGGAAACACAAAAAAAGAAGAATTTAATATTAAAAAACTAATTGATAGAACTATGACAATAATTGGTGCAACAATTAAAAATAATAATATTGATTTAATTATAGATTTTGATGAAAGTTTACATATATACGGTTCTTTAAATATGTTAATACAAGTAATTGTTAATATAATAAATAATGCAAAAGATATATTAGTAGAGAAAAACTTAAATAATAAATTAATATTTCTGAAAATATATAAAAAAGATTCACAAATTATTATAGAAATATTAGATAATGGTGGAGGTATACCTCTAGAAATTATTAATAAAGTGTTTGATGCTTATTTTACTACAAAACACAAATCTAGAGGAACTGGATTAGGTTTGAATATGGCCTATAATATTGTAGTAAATAGTTTTGAAGGTAATTTAGAAGTTCTTAATAAAACATATAATTATAATGACAATCAATATACGGGAGCAAATTTTATTATATCTATACCTATGAAATAAATTTAAATTAAAAGGGTTTTTATAACTTTAATTTAATAATAAATTTGGCTCCATGTGAGGTATTGTATACGGATAAATTACCTTTCAAAGGGAGTGTTAAAAATTCCGTGTCAATCTGATACAATAATATCAAGGATTGAATA